>JAGHBW010000226.1 GCA_021160765.1 Thermoplasmata archaeon | reverse complement strand
GGGTGTGGTTAAGAAGGATGTGGGGACCATTCATAGCCTATTCACTTTTCTTCGCCATCTCCTACGTATTTGCATGGTCCGCTATGGAGATTACAAACGGGGTTCTTACAAAGACTGGATATTACTCCGATTACAACATCAACCTGGTTGTGGGCTCCTACCTATCGCAGATCTTCGGCACGTTCTACATCTACGTGGCACCCTTCCTGGGCCTCTTTGGTGCAGTAGTTGGCGGTTCTGAGACCGGTTCCAACGTTCTCTTCTATAAGATACAGAAGACCGCCGCGGAGGATATCGGTTATGGAGAGGAGAGTGAGTTCATGACCATCTACGCCGCCCACGCTAATGCAGGGGGCATTGCCTCCGCAATAACGCCCTCTAAGGTGAACAACGCCACGGCTACGATAGGTGCTGGGAGGGATATAGAAAGCGCTGTTATGAGGAAGAACATCGTACTGGTACTCCTCTTAACCACCTTGACTGGAATAATGACAGCAATATTCCTCCGCCTGGCGGTCTAATCCAGTCTCTTAAGCCCTCGTGGGTACCTTCTGGATGCCAGGTCAGAATAGATCGCTTTAAACCTGCTCCATGTCTCCTTGTACTCGTCTGAGACCTCGCCCACAACCCTTGCAGGAACCCCGGCAACTACAGTCTCCGGGGGCACCTCCGTTCTGTTCTTAACAACTGCACCCTCAGCAACCACCGCCCACCTGCCAATAACGGCGTAATCCGATACCACCGCCCCCATCCCTATGACCACATCCTCCTCCACTGTACAGTTGTGAACCACACATCCATGGCCCAGGGTTACCCTATCCCCTATCCTTGCAACCTCCCCGGGGCGTGCGTGGATAACGACATTATCCTCAACACTAACCCCATCCCCGAGAATTATCGTTCCGTAATCCCCCCTTAAAACCGCCCCTGGACCAATAAAGCAGTCTTTTCCAGTCCTAACATCACCGATCACAGCAGCCAACTCATGAACGAAGGTTCCCTCACCAAGTCTGGGCACGCGATCCTCAAAGGAGTATATGGCCACTATATCAACCCCCTCATCTGAAGCCCCTGAAAGACCATCTCAACAGCGATCGCCGTGATTAAGAGACCCATAACCCTGTGTATTGCCAGCACCCCCGACCTCCCCAATCGTGAAAGAAGAGGCTCACTGTAGAGGAAGATAACGTATGTGATAGCCATTATGATTACTATTGACACAACAACCCAGAACTTCCAGATAAATGTGGGGTTGGAGTAGAAGCCCACAACAACGGTGGTTATCGCCCCGGGGCCTGCTACAAGGGGTGTGGCCAGGGGTGTTATCGCCAGCTCCTCCCTTTCCAAATACTCCCTGTACTCCTCCTCTGTATGCTTCGTTCTGGGATGGCGTGCCTGAAGCATGTCAAAACCGATCTTGAAGAGAAGAAGACCCCCGGCGATCTTGAAGGCCCCGTAGGTTATGCCGAAAAGGAGGAAGATGTAGTAGCCGAAGAGGGCGAAGACAACAAGAATTATTGTTGCCACGATGATGGTCTTTCTGGCAATGTACCTTTTCATTTTGGGCGGCAATTCTGATACATAAGAGGTGTATATGGGGATCACACCAACTGGATTAACGATGGCGAAGAGCCCGAGCAAGAAGGTCAGGAGGTCTGTAATCTCTATGGTCACAACACTTCACCCTAGGGCAGTAGCCCTCTGTTTATCTCCATCACGGAGATCTTCCCCGGGGATAGCACCTCTTTTAGATAATCCAGAGCCTTGTACGGGTCCACATCGTCGCCGCAGGTGAAGATGTCCACAGCGGCGTAGTTGTACTCGGGCCATGTGTGAATTGAGAGGTGCGATTCCGCTATGATGACCATGGCCGAGACCCCCTGGGGGTCAAACTGGTGTGAGGCGTGTGCCAGTATTGTCGCACCCGACCTCTTGGCCGCCTCAACCAGGGTATTTTCCAGTTCCACCGTGTTCAGATCCCCCTGGACATCAAACATCTCCGCAATTATGTGGGTTCCCAGCCTTTTCATGTGGAATTCCCCCTTTTTTGCTATTTTTTAATCAGGGATATGTATCTGCGGTTGATTCTCATTATTTCTGTGGTGGGGGAACCCCACCAAATCCCTGATTTGTGTGATGCACGCAGAGGGGGGTAATCTCCCCCCTATTTTTAAGTTTTCCTAGAGCCCCCCGGGGAGGAGGGTTAGATGGTTGAGGTGTCTTCATCAAAATAAAAATTTCCCTCGTAGGGCTCTTCAAAGCCCTTGGATGAGGCAAGGAGCTCAAACCGAATGAGGTATGAGTGATACCACGGTCTTCTTGGCACACTCTTAACTGGGCTGATCTCGTAAGCCTTCGTCTCTTCAAAATAGCTCCAGTTGGTGTAAACAGAGAAGTTTCTGACGATGTCTGTAACAGCCACACCGAAATCGTTGAGGAGTATCCTCTCAAAATCATGCCACTTTGAAAGGGAGGCCTCTCTCCTGGTGAGCCCCACGTATCCGCTTGCACCCTCTCCTTTAAGCGCAGTAATCCCCCTGCCCACAAAGACCTTCATCGCCTCTAGGGTCTCTGTGGGCTCTGTGGAGAGTATGTCATATTCACCTCTGAGATCCTCTGGAAGAGGCTCTCTTATGTCCAGAGTAATGGTCTCAATGGGCAACCCCTCATCCCCCGCCACCCTGTCAATGAAATCGGTTAACTCCTCGTCAATCTCAAGCACCGTTATTTTTTCCACCTTGCCGGTTAATCCAAGTGCTATGGAGAATAGATCGTCATCTCCTATTATGAACACCTTGCTTCCCTTAAGGCTGTCTCTCATCTCTATAAAGGCAACCCTGGCCCATACAGAGTCCGCCGTCATGTACGCCTGATCATAACTCCTTTTTACCTCCGGTCTTCCCCTCACCAGCCTTTTAAATCTCTCTACGAGACCCACGTAGGATCTGGGAAGAACGCCCCTTCCACCGCAGGTAGGACAGGTGTTCTCTGGGTAGGGGTCTATCTCCTGTGGCCACTCCCCCCTCCATTTTATAACGTCCTCCTCCACCCTC
>JAGHBW010000235.1 GCA_021160765.1 Thermoplasmata archaeon | reverse complement strand
GTCTTCAAGAACCACGTTGCTGATGCCCCCGTTATCCACTTTGTAAAGGTGGATTCCCGCCCCCGGGTGGTCACGTGTTGTGTCCTGAATCAGACAGTTCCTGATGATGAAGTACTTGCTTGTATTCCCGATGTATATCCCTGCCCCCGCGCCGTCCCCCTTGATCAGATATCCCTCAATAATGTAGGGGTCAAGAAATGTCCCGCTTCCCGAGGTGGCCACAGCGGCCAGTTCCGCATCGTTGTCAACCCTAATGGGATTATGAGTGGTGTATGCATTGAGCTTCTCCCGCACCCCTGCAGAGAGCTCTACCGGGTGGGGGAAGATTGGTGCAAGAAGGGACACGGTCACAAGCAGTAAGGCAATATATGAACAGATTTTCTTTATTTTGTTCACCATCATTTAAGACCCCCTTATAGCCCCATTGTACATATAAAAGTTGAACAAGGATGCACAATATGTCAAAAAGGGAGGATAAATATTAAAATGTTTTGTGATGTGCGTGGGAGAAAGTAGCTAAAGTTTTATCGCTCCTACCACCTCCTCCACATTCCTCAGGATCTCCCCGGAGGTGAGAAGTTCCCTGACCTTCTTTATGTCAGGGTGAAGTGGTCTGTCATCCTCCATAAAAGGTACCTCCTTCCTTATGGTCCTGTAGGCAGCCTCAACACCCTTTCCAGCCTTCGCCGGCCGGAGGAAGTCCAGCGCCTGAGCGGCTGAGAGGGCCTCTATGGCGATAACAGACCAGGTATTTTTCACGATCTCCTTCATCTTCCTCACAGCCACAGGCCCCATGCTCACGTGATCCTCCTGGTCGGCTGATACCGGTATGGAGTCAACGGAGGCGGGGTGGGAGAGAACCTTGTTCTCCGAGACAAGGGCGGCGGCGGTGTACTGCGCCACCATGAGACCAGAGTTCAAGCCCTTCCCCTCCACCAAGAAATCAGGCAGGCCAGAGAGGTTGGGGTTGAGAAGCCTGTTTATGTGCCTCTCGGAGAGGTTGGCCACCTCCGAGACCCCTATCGCCAGTACATCCATTGCTATTCCAACATTCTGGCCGTGGAAGTTTCCAGCGGCCAGATGTTCCATGTCCTCGGGGATGAAGATGGGGTTGTCAGAGAGCGCGTTCATCTCCCTCTCCACCCACTCCTTGGCCATATAATAGAGCTCAACAGAGGGGCCCAATACCTGAGGGGTACACCTTATGGAGTAGCCGTCCTGCACCCTCCCCTTTATGGCACCCATGGTCTCCGAGCCCTCTGTGAGCCTTCGGATGGCCTCGGCCACCAGTATCTGGCCTGGATGCCCCCTCAATTCGTGCACCCTGGGGTCAAAGGCCTTCTTAACCGCCCTTAGGGCGTCAATGGACATAGAGGATGTTATAAATGCCGATTTTAAGAGGTCCCTGACCTCGTGAAGTATTAAAGCGGCCTGACCGGCCATCATCTGGGGGCCGTTGATAAATGCCAGACCCTCTTTGTAATATGGCTTTATGGGCTCAAGCCCTGCCCTTTTCATGGCCTCTCCCCCGGGGAGCAGTTCACCCTTGTAGAAGGCCATACCACCCCCAAGCAGAACCTCAGCTATCTGGGACATGGGTGAAAGGTCTCCAGAGGTCCCAACAGAGCCCTTTTCGTAAACCATGGGGACCACTCCCCTGTTGATCATCTCAATGTAGGTCTTAAGAGAGGATAAACGTACCCCGGAGTACCCCTTCGCCAGTACGTTTGCTCTAACAAGCATAGCGGCCTTAACATCACTCTCCGGAAGAACGTCTCCAACGGAGGCGGAATGACTGTATATTATCCTCTTCTGAAGTTCAAGCCCCTTCTCCTCATCAAGAAAGATCCTGGCCAGCTCCCCGATACCTGTTGTAACCCCGTAGATCTTCTCGCCCTTTTTCACCAGCTCCACCACAACCTCCTCACATTTTTTCACCCTCTTTTCTGCCTCCTCTGAAAGGCGAACCTTTGCTCCTTCCACTGCAACAGCCCACACCTCCTCTACGGTCAGGTCACTGCCGGTTAAAACCACTTCCTTCATTCCATCACCTTTTGCCCCAATGTGGCCCGGTATAGACTGGAAGAAGAAAAATCTTTTTATCCCACAACCCCCACCACCCCCACTCTAACCCTATAAGGGGCTAGGCCCCCTTTAAAACAAGGGGGGCATATGCCTCCTCAGCCCTCCTCTACCCTTCTTCCCAGGCCAGCTAGCGGCAGTGAAGTGACAAACGCAGCCTCCCTGTCCAATGCAATCAGATTCTTTCTTGAGAGCTCCTGTATCCCCTTGAAGCCCATGCTGGCTAGGTGTAGTTTAACCTGCCTCTCAAATTTAGAAAGAGTGTCAAGGAGGTTCTCCGCCAGTTCATCCCATCCCCGCGTGGGCTTTCCGCTTCCTCTAAGTATGCTAACGGGACAGGAGACCCTCTCACATCTTGTGCACATCCTGCAGCCCAACCATGTTAGAAGCAGACCTGAGAGTGATACTGCCCTGGCACCCATGCTCACCGCCTTAAGGAGGTCATCCACCCCCCTCACCCCCCCATCCAGAAGAATGGATGTGGAGACCCCCCGGGGGCGGAGCTCCTCCAGGGCCAAATATGATTCAGAAAGGGCCTCCAGGTCGCCAATAAGGTTGGGGGGTTTCACAAAGGAATCCTTGTATCCCAGCGGTGCAGTAGCTGTGGTCAGCACCACCCCATCGGCACCGCTTAATGCTGAAAGACCTGTTAAATGGAAGACCGATGAGGAGGGTATCTGAACAAGAACCTTTGATGTAAGATCGTGAAGCAACTTCACAAGTTTCACCATGTCCTTTGGATCCTTCATCTCACCGTATGATGAGAGGTCTCCGGTAAGACGGTGGGTTAGGTCTATCACAACACCCGCCGCGCTTTTCAGAATCTCTCCTTGTGGGAGTCCCTCCTGTGGCGATAGAACAAGGAAATAGGTAAGGTTGTCCAGGGCATCAAGAAGCTCCTTATCTAAAAAATCAGGGTGTACAAATAGTGGTATCCCACTCTTAATGGAGAAAACCATCACAGCCCTTCTAGCCTCCTCGTTTAAGGGATGGTAGGTGTGAGCCGGAATGAATAGTGGAAGGGGGAGTACATGAGGCCCCTCTCCCTCACCAATCCTGGACTTAATATATACCTCCTCGGGGCTTTTTACTTCCGAAAAGAGGTTGTGAGCTAGGGAAAGGCGGGAAAGGCTCGTCCTCTCCTCAAATGGAGTGGGCTGTACCTCCAACT
>JAGHBW010000026.1 GCA_021160765.1 Thermoplasmata archaeon | reverse complement strand
TTTTTAACCGCCAGCATGAGCACACGGAGAGATGAGGGATAATGTGGGACAGCGGTAATGTAGCCTATAACCCTCCCTTCCACCTCTGCTACCAGAAAGCCTTCGGGGAATATCCCGTAAATTTGAAGAAGAAGTGCAGCGGTGTACTCCTCCCTGAAGCGAGACGATGCTATCTGAAGAACTGCCTCAACGTCCTCTGGGCGAAAGAGCCTGTAATGTACATCATCTGCTCTCATTTCTCTCCCAGCTTTTACTTCCTCCGAACTCTTCCCTCTAGCAAGGTTACCCCCCCCTCCCTCCTAATTGAGACCTCCTCCACCTTATCCGCCTTAAGCACTGCCATCATCAAACCCTCTACAAATCCAGCTATAAACTCCTCGTCCCCAAGACCTTCTCTCACCTCTATCTTAAAGAATTCCCTCTTCAACTTTCCCCACTTCACCCTGAAATCTCCGTATCCTGATGTCCTTGATAGGGATATGGCAACGTCCAATACATCCCTCTTCGGGAGGTTCTCAAGCTCAAAGGAGTATTCCTCCATGAACCCCTCAAAGAAGTTTTTACCCAGACGTCTTCCTATTTCTCTCCGATTCTTCATAGAGGAGAGAACCTCCTCAAAAAATCTGGAGGGGAAGATTAAAAACCCCTCCACCCCCATCACAGAAACCCTCATGTCCTTTTCGTGAAGAGCCATCATTTTGTAGAGCTGCTGAGGGTTGCTCAGGATGTTCTTCGCCAGTTTCAGAAACTCACTCTCCATGTCAAGCGCCACACCATCACCTCGACAGGTACTCTATCATAGATTCAAACAGGTCCCAGGTTGAGAACTCTGGGTGGACAGAACATGCCACAACTTTGCCCTCTCCAACCTCCCTGTACGCTATTGCCCCCCCACCATACATCTTTAGGTGTCTATCCACATATTTCGCCACCATGATCTCACCCCCCTTCTCCGCTGAGGGGTGTATTATATCATCTCTTCCGCCGTAGAACATAACAGGTCCGCGGAAGTAGAGGGTTGTGAAAACCTCCTCATCGGAGTATTTTCCAAGAAGACCCCTGACAACATCGCTAGCCCTTTTACTTGTGTATCTGATGGGAGAGAGATCCACCGTTCCTATTTTTGGGCCGTAAACGCCGTGAAAATCAAAGATTGAGAGGGTCTTAACCCCTAAGGAAGAGTGGAAGTAGGGAAATCTTATGGATCGCCCCAGTACCCCCACAGAGGCGCAGACAAAAACCATTCTTCCACCACCCTCAAGGTATTTCACCATCTCCTCGCTGTAATCGTTGTAGAGACGCTTCAGGAACTTCAAAAATGAGATGAACCCCCCTTTCCCATGCCTCTTCAAAGGAAATGCCCCGGGGATGAATACAACGTCAAACTTCTCCAGTTCCTTGACTTTCATCCTTTTGGGGCCTATCTTCGTGTACGGCCTACCAAGTTTCTTGAAGGCCTTCTCCTCATATCTCTCCCCGGAGGCCTCGTCGTAGTAAAGGGCAACCTTCTCGGCCAAGTTCTACCACCCTTGAAAGATGGGGAAAATGCTTTTTCGTTATATTTTTTCCCTTCTCCACTTAAGTGCAAGAAGGAAGAGAATGGAAAGAATCACCAGTGCAACCGCCAATTTTGAAAAACTCTCCACCTCATGCCTCTCATGAAGGGAGATGGTAAGATGTGTCGGTCTGTCCACCACGATCTTATCTCTGTACTCTCCTTCTGAACTTTTAACCTCTAAAGTGTATTCCCCCGTCTGGATATATGGCAAATATCCTCTACCACCAACGTCCGTCATAAAACGGTATGTGAGGTTTGTAAGTGTTGAATGGAGATGGACCTCTGCCCCATCAACCGGCATACCACTGCTGTCTCTCACCTCCACAGTAAGCCTCTCAAATACGCCGAAGGTGGTCCACGGTTGAGGGATCATGTCTATCAGGTCATCAAAAGCGTACTCCGGATGCTCTCTCCTGTGTTCCTCAACAAGGAATGGTTGGCCACAGGAGTGTCCATATCTCGCCCACGTCTCCATTCTCAGAGCCATAGTCCTGTTCACAACCTTCCCGTCCATGGAGCCGTGGGGGTAGCCGGACGAATTCTCCACGTGTCCGCAGAGGGTGTGAGAACATGGGTTGATCTCCCCTTTAACAGTGTCGTAGTGGTCCCCAAGGAACATCATACCTGTGTAGCAGTTTATTCTGCCGTGGTACTCCTCTGAGAGCTGTTTCCACCTGACATATCTTGGATAACAGCTGTGATCCCACCCTTGAGGTGCACCCATCTCCCTGGCAACCTCCTCATCCCAGGGATAGTTGCATGATCCGAGAAATCCATCAGTGGTCCTCTCCAGGGCCCACTTCTCCGACCCCAACTCAAGGATGGCCACCTCGTTGGTTTTTGCATCGGCAATGAGATAGTCGCTTGAGTAGGCCCCATTGGTGTTCTGAAGCATTATGGACACAAAGTCATCTATTGTGTCGGAGTACTGTACAGCCTTTCTTATCCTGATGAATGAGGGGGTGCCACCCCACTGATATGGTCCCACACCCAGCGTTGTCTCTGCCACCACAAGAGCTGCATCGTTTATGTACCACTCGGTTCCGCTCCATATCATCCCAGCAGTTACCTCCATTAGTATCCTGTGCCCTTCAGGTGGCTTCAGGTCCATAAAAACTGCGTGGGCAGGAATGAGAAAGTAGGGCATCCACAGGTTCTGACCCATGACAAATCCGCCGTCCTCTGTGGCGCTCCCTGTAGCCACAAATGCGGAGCAGTGATGAAGTGGAAGGTCGTCTGAGAGAGGCAGAGATGGAAGCCTCTTTTTCACAGATGAATACCTCCACCAGATGTCCCAGATGGCGTTATAGGAGAGGACGTCAATCCAGTCTACCCTGTTCCCAAGCGGATTCCTAGCTCCAGCTTCAGCAGCCCCCTCAGCAATACCCTGAATCTCCTCTCTGTACTCCTGTTCCACATAAGGCCAGTAGAGGACCCCCTGAGCCCTAACCTCGCTCCAGGAGAGGCCAAAGCGGAGTTCTGTCAGGTGAGCGTATGCGGCCATCCCCCTCTCAATAAGCGGGGAAAGGTATTTTCCGTGCAGATACCCGATCTCCCTGCTGGTCCCCTCCAGTTTGATGTGAAGAAATCCATCTCTCTCTTCCATGTAAACCCCTATCTCCCCGCTCTGTTGAGCTTCGCCCCCAGCAGGTGCGAAGGAGAGCGTGGTCAGAAGGACCAGGAGGAGAAGGGGCAGAGCTCTCAAAGACTCATCCCTCCGTCAGGTATGTGACCTCCATCTCGTATGAAAAATCGTTTTCTCCGTCTAAATAACCGAAGACCCCAAACCTCCCCACGTAGGGCCCTGAATCCTCCAGTGTTATGGTGACCGATATTGTGTAGTTTCCGGAGAGGGCCACAATGGTTCCATCATTAACGGTGAGGTTCACCTCAATCCTGCCCTCACCCCCCCGGGGGTTGCTCCCCTCATCTCTCTCCGTTGAGTTGGGACCGCTGATCACCACGGAGAATTTATCTGGCTGATTCCTGTACAGCCTTCCCATTCTCCTTATGTCATCCTCATCCTTCCATGTTAGGACAACCCTAACACCCTTGACAACCTTCTTAGGTGTTGAGTTCAGTTCAATCACATAGTGCTCACCCTCAGCGAGGTGGCCACTGCCCTCCACCCTCTCCTTCGTCTCAGAATACTTTTCAATGCTAAAAACCCCCTCCCCACCGGATGGGTGGGACCTTGTGCCATAAGGGATTCCTGCAGCTGATGCTATGGAGAGGATGACACCAAGGGTCAGAACAGTTGTAATGACAATTGCTCCCACCCTCTTTTTAACAGGTGTCCGCTCCGAATCCAGTTCCTTCAAACGCTCCAGGAGCCTCCCCCCCACTGTCAGCTCCCCCCTCTCAAGGGGTCTCCAGTAGTACCGGAAAACCGCATAGAAAAGGAGGATCATTATTGAGTTGACCACAACAGCTGTAAGCGTCCCTATGATTATATCAACCCCGGGGTTCACCCCCCCCGGGTAGTTGCTGGATATATAGAACACAGAGAGTTGCCAGTTTCCAACAGCGTGCATCACCATACAGGCGAAGATGTTCCTGGACCACATGTAAAGTGCGCCGAAGACCGCCCCGGCTGTGATCCAGCCGATTTCAGCAACGAAGAGCTGCCAGGCGGGCATCTTGTATATTGTTATGGCAATGGGTATGTGGCTCAGGCCGAACAGAATGGAGGAGAGGGTCAGGGCCTGCCAGTTCTTAAGAACCCTTGCAGACTGGTCCTGAACAAAGGACCTGAACTCAAGCTCCTCCACAGGCCCAACTATGAAGAACTGAACGAAGGTCATTAGAAGAAAGAGGGAGGCGGTTGTCTGGTTCAGTAGGGAGTAAAAGGACCTTGTTCCACCCTCCGCAACACCCCAGGCTACAGCCATAGAGTCATAAACCACCATCTCAAGAACTCTCCAGATAATGGCAGCGAAAAGGCCAACAAGGACGGAGGAGACCAGCCTCTTCGTTGTGAAACGGAAGGGGAGACCCCTCTCCCTGCGGTAGTACCTCCAGTAGATGAGTATGGGGCCCAAAGCTATTGTGGGAGCAGCTATAATGTGACCCACGTAGAACTTCCACGTACCAAAGTGGCCGTATATTGGTGCGGTGTAATATCTGTAAAGACCCCACAGAAAGAACTCAATAAAGATGACGGCCAGTATTTCACCAACATATCTCCATTTAGGTGGGGTTGGTTTCTCCCCCGCTGGGGGCACCCCATACCACTTCTCATCGTATTCCCCTGACATTGCGGTCACCCTAAAAGACGTGGAATTGAATGTTGCAAACAATACCCAGTTATGTGCACTATGGATGGGGGGCTAATATACTTTTTTCCAATGTTCCTCCCTCCCCCGGGCATACTTTTTATACCCTCTACACCATATTCTTTTCCGGCGATGGAGATGAACCTTGATAATTTTTGCCTGAAAGATCATATATTTGCTGCTTTAAAGAGTTAGGTTGAGCGTGCACGCATGTTTGAGGATTACGATGCTGCCTGGTCCATGATGCACGCGAGGCCTTGATCAGACCTTCCCACTCTTCACTTCTGGCTTCTCCTCCTGAGGAGTCTCCTGAGGCGTCTCCCCACCTCCCTTCTTCCTCCTCACGAAGAGAACTGCTCCAATGACTCCAGCCACCACCAGCAAGAGAATTACTACCCATAGAAGGGAGCCCCCTCCCCCACCCTCTTTCTTCAGGGTTATCTTCTCCTCCACACCCTCCTCTCCGTATGGAATGTCTATCTTTACGCTCCTTTTATTGAAACCTTCACCTTTAACTGTGATGGTGTAAGAGGCGTTTGAGGGCACATCACCTAGGTAAACCCGTCCCCCCTCATCTGCTGTATATTCCCTCCCGTTATAGGTTACCGTGGCTCCACTTATTCCATTACCATCTTCATCCACAATCCTTACGGTGAGGTTGCATAGGGGCGGACCAGCGGGTGTTAAGTTGCGTGTCAGGTTGGTCCACTGAAGAATATTAACCTCTATATCAAATGGTGATGGAGATATGAACCCCTCGGCGTTTATGCTGATGGTCCATGGACCAGGCTCAAGTGTAGCCGAATAGACTCCCGGTGAGACCTCAGCAAGCCCCACCTGGGCACTTCTCCCAGCAGCCCTGACAGTGGCGCCTTCAACGGGCGAGCCATCTCTTGAAGAACTGAGGACGATTCTCAGGTACCCCTCAAAGGGAGGTGTTTTGAAGGTATAATATTCACCTGAGTTGTCATCTGTGACGTTGTTCCCTGATGGCTCTTCAGAGTAAACATAGAAGTAATACGTTGCGTTGTGTGCCAGACGATCCACAACCACTGTATGGTGTAAGTTGTAGTCCTCCTCTCTATGCTCCACCATATTATCCGTTGATGTGCCTAGATAGAGTGTTCCCTTCGTCACCTGATCTGTATCCCATTCCACTGTTACCTGATATAACTCAACGCTCCACGTTAGATTTGAAACAACTGGCCAGGTGATATCCAGGGTTGTGATGTACGCCATGGGGGCGGGAAGGGATGGGTTCCCAGCCTCATCATACGCGAGCACTGTGAAGGTGTACTCCGTCTCCGGAAGGAGATCGTGAACCTCAAAGGTTTTTCCAGTGGTCTCACCGACCATTGAAAAGCCTTCTATCCCCCCTCCCTGTCTTATTCCCTCCGCCACGAAGACTCTATAAATGACAACATCGTTGGAGGTGGATTCTGTCCAGGTGAGCGTTGCATTGGTTCCTCCATATCCTTCAACCCAAAGATCTGAGGGCCTCTCCGGCGGAATGTAATCCCTTGCAACCGCCGTGACCGGTGATGAGAGCTCGCTCTCTATACCCGCCTCATCCACAGCAGAAACCCTGTAAGTCCTTGAGGTCCCGTTTTCAACCCCAACATCCCTGAAAGGTGGAGAATCCCTCTCTTCAAGAAGCTCCAGGGTGTCTCCGACTAGATAGACCCTGTAGAGAGCAGTATCGTCCACATTGGTGTTCCATGTAAGAAGGATCTCATCTTTCCCCTCCACAGCGTGTGCCTCAAGGCCCGTGGGAACCATAGGCGCCCTGATGTCTGCTGTCCTGAATACCTCAACGTGATCATAAGATGTATTGACACCTCTCTCCTCCTGCCAGGACCTCTCCTCTGTGGCGTTCACAGTCATAAAGAGGCTGTGTTCAATTGCGGAGGAGTCATTAAGAGTTATGTGAGGAACCCACCAGGGACCAGCCGTACCGTTGTCATCCGTCGGTGGTGATACCCCTGAAAAGAGCGATGTGGCGCGGAACGTTGTGTTGTCCAGGTTTAGAAGATACTCCGCCCCTGGAGCCACCGCCCCATCGGAGTAGAACACCTTAAGGCCTATCAGGTGGTATAGAATTAGAAGAGATGATTCCATATCGCCGGAACCAGCATAGCTGGTGTTGTAAAAGTGGGCACTGGATGATCTGGAAAGGTAAAAGGTCTCATAGCTCGCCATTCCTTCAGAAAGTGTTGAGTTGAAAAGGCGTAAGGTTGAATTCACCATGAGAAGTGATGCACCGGAGTAGAGCGACGGCCCCAGAGTAATGTTATAACCAACGATCTCACTAGAATCTATGGTGTGAAGACCACGTTCAAGTGATGAGTTGAGAAATGTTAAGTTCTGAGATCCCAAGATCCACGTTGAACCTGGATAGCACCCCTCTTCCCTTATCATAGAATCACTTGTACCAGCTATGATAACCTCCCCTTTATCCGTCAGATTTAGGATATCTCCATTACCACCATAAAGGTAAAAGATGGGCTTACCACCAAAGGTATTTGTCCCCGGGATCGTATGTCTTATGAACTCCGGGGAGTCCCCACTTATTATAATACCCTCAGAGAGGCTACCGTCTATTGTGAGGTTGATTGAGGTGACCCTCTCTGTTTCCTTTAAAAAGACCCCCACTCCACCTCCACCTGAGATATTCACGCTATCCAGTATAACCCCATTGCATCGGAGAAGATAAACAACCTGAGCTCCATCTGAATATGCATACCCTCTCTGCAACTGCAAGTTTGACACGTCGGAGAGAATTAGCGCCCTCCCTGCGAAAGAGGTGAAAGAAGAATAATCCGAGGTGAGGCTTCCACCGCCTGCCATCTCAAACGCGTTATCGTGAGAGATGAACGTACAACGGTCCATGTCAATATGAGCCACA
Organism: Thermoplasmata archaeon; assembly: GCA_021160765.1. Classification (GTDB taxonomy): domain Archaea; phylum Thermoplasmatota; class Penumbrarchaeia; order Penumbrarchaeales; family EX4484-36; genus EX4484-36. The sequence goes on along the minus strand of JAGHBW010000026.1, from coordinate 2,304 downwards.
CCTTCCGATAGAAAAGAACGAGAGGTGGAGTTGAGGGTTACCCCATTCAAGATAACACTCACATTTCCTAGGACCCTTAACGAATCGGAGGAGGTCTCCACATAAGCGCTTTGAATTGTCACACTGCCGCCAACTCCTGGATCAAGAAGGATACCCCCCCTCCCAATTACCCTTAAATTTTGGGCATATAGGCTAGCGGCCAGGTTGATGGCATGTTCAATTGAACCGTGAATCTCGGTGGAGTAGATGTCAACCCTACCACTCCCAGCTAAGGAGGTGAGCACACCAGTGGTGCAGTTGTAATACCTCTCCTGGTTCAAGATTGGACCAGTGCCCAGATAAAAGGTGCCGTTTGTACATCGGTAATAACTGTTCCCCTTCAGGTTGAGGCGAGAGGTTGTTTGATTGAGATAAACCCCATATTCGCAGTCTGTGAAGGTGTTCTGCTCCAATTTTGGAAGTCTGTCTTTTTCAACGAAAACCCCCACTGTGGAGTTGTGGATTGTATTTGCCCAGACCCCGCCAGCATTTGATGAGGTGTATCCGTGAGCCACCATGATACCCTCACCACAGGAGTAGATTGTGTTAAAGGAGACGTATGCATATGTTCTCTGAATGTATATCCCATGGCCACTTATGTCGTGTATAGTGTTATTGTACACTGTAATGCGATTGCAGTTAAGTGCCACATTTTTGTCCCCCCCGTGGATCCACACCCCCTGCTTGCTGTTCTTTATCTCCGCATTTTTTATTATATGATTGCTCCCGTACTGGATCTTTATAGCTGCATCATTCCAGGAGGTCCCGGAGTATGAATAGGTCCCTCCATCAACAGTAACAGGTGTGCTGGATGCTATTGTCAGAGAAGCACCTCTAATGCCCGGCGGACCGGGGTCTTGAGGAGTTGCAGCAAGGTGAAAGCTCTCCCCCGGGGCAGCTTCAAGGGTTATCCCCCGATGTATGAAAAGTCTCTCGTGGTACTCACCCTGGTGGACCACAATAGTGGAACCCTCTGCTGCTGAATCTATGGCGATCTGGATTGAGGGGAACTCATATCCTTCCCCCACCTCTAGAACGCCCTCCCTCAGCTCTTGTTCATTATTCTGAGTAAACGCAGTGGTTAAAAAGGCCAGTGATAGCGCACCCACTGCAACAAACACCACCAACTCTATTCCATGTATTCTCATAGTATTTCCACCTTTAAAAAAGTCCTAAACCTCTACCTATTGTTCTGTTTCTATTTAAACATTGCCACCCACTGTTTCTCAGAATTTCATATATTGTTTTTATTTTCTTATCATGACCGTTATTTTCACCGATATTTTTGGTTCTTTAATGTGTACAGAATTAATACAAAGATTTAAAACTGCTAAATACTACCCCCCCGTAATGATACCGAAAAACCTTTTACTTCTAATCACCGCACTTGTTGTTCTGGGCACCCTCGCATTTCTTCTCATCCCTCAGAGTGATGATAAGAAGGAAAAACCTGAGGTGATAGAGTCCCCTCCACCTGTAAATGTCACCGTTCGGGACGTGTTCACAACAGACCGTATCACCTCCAGGATGACCCCCTTTGGATACCGCTGGCTTATGATCTATCTTGAGATAGTGAACATGGGAAACCTGACCCTTGGCTACGGCGACCTCCGCATTACTGTAGAAACCAATCTCGGCGCTTTAAATTTAGAGAGCATGACGGAGTACATAAACAACTCCTTCTTCTTCAATGAACTCAACCCCGGGGGAAAGGTGGAGGGGTGGGGAGCATTGACATTACAGTACTCTGAAAAGCCCTTCAGGCTCTCTGTGGTGGCAGTGCTGTACAATCGTACCACCGTTAAAATAGCTCTTCCTGACAACGTAGACTACAGGCCCTGGAGAAGCCCGGCCAGAATAGAGATTCAGGGGTGCGGCAGAGAGAACGGAACGGAAAGGGAAAAATATCTGTACATGGACATAAGGGTGGAAAATGTGGGGGAGAACGTGACACATTTTGAGGCGTGGCACCTCACCCTGAACTGCACCTCAGGAACGGTATTGGATGCAATTGAGGTCCCTCAGCCCCCTGACACCTCTCTCTATCCTGGAGAGGTTGAATACTACAGGCTCTACTTTGATATTCCCCCAGGTTCGCCTAACCTCCCAGAAACCCTCGTTGACGACCTGGATGGCCTCTATATTGAGGTGGATCCGTCTCTCTATGAAGGGTTGATCTAAACCCTCCTCCAGCGGATTTTATCACCATCCATCTCAAAGATTATCCCCCTCATCTCCCTCCTTGAATCCCCCGGGTTGCATGAG
>JAGHBW010000180.1 GCA_021160765.1 Thermoplasmata archaeon | reverse complement strand
CCATGAAGGTGACGGTTACTGGGGGAAAGGGGGGAACTGGTAAGAGCACCGTTGCCACAAATATTGCCCTCCTTCTGGCGGAGAAATACAGAACGGTGCTCGCTGATGCGGACGTGGAGTGCCCGAATGACTACATCCTCCTAAACGCGTCACTTCAGGATGAGGAAGAAGTTCGGCTTTTCAAACCTAAGTTTGTATATTCAAAGTGCATTAAATGCGGACTCTGTAAGACAAACTGTTCAGAAAGCGCCATAGTGATGTTCCCGGAGGGCTATCCGTTCCTACTTCCAAATCTTTGTTCAGGATGCAAGACGTGTCAGATTGTATGCCCCATTGATGGGGCGATAGAGGATGATTCTCGTCTTGTGGGACACACCTACAGAACCGAGATTGAAAAAAATCTTGTTTTGATCACAGGAATGCTTAGGGAGGGTGAGGAGAGGTCATATCCTACAGTAATTGAAGTGAGGAAAAGAGCGTATCAGGATGAGGCAGACATTTACCTTTTTGACACAATGCCTGGTACGGGAAACCACGTGGCTGCGGCGGTGGAGGACTCGGATGTTGTCATAGCAGTTACGGAACCAACCCCCCTTGGAATGCACGATCTTGAGATGATCCTTAAACTTCTTCAAAAGCTTGGAATCAGGGGGTGGGTTGTGATTAACCGATCTGACATGGCGGTTGTTGATCATGAGCCTCTGATTGAGAAATATGGTGCTGAAATTGTCGCAGAGATTCCACAGAGTGAGGAGATTTTGAGGAGTTATGTTGAGGGAGTTCCTCTGGTAAGAAAGTATCCCGACAGCGAAATTGCTCATACATTCAGGAAGATTGTGAAGAGGATTGAGGAGGGGATGTAGATGGAGATCGTGGTGGCCAGTGGAAAAGGAGGCGTGGGAAAAAGTACGATCACCGCCTCACTTGTGCAGCTTCTCGCTGACAAAGGTGTGGCAGCGGTGGACGCTGATGCTGAAGCACCGAACCTTCATCTCCTTCTGGATGTCAAAGAGTGGAAGGAAGTGAGGGATATAATATCTGCCAAGAGTGCATACATTACAGATAAGTGCACCCAGTGCGGCGCGTGCGACAACGTCTGCATTTATGAAGCCATAGAGATAAAGGATGGTGTTCACAGGATTAAAGATTATTTGTGTGAAGGTTGTGGCGCCTGTAGGGCAGTGTGTCCAGTTAAAGGGGCAATAGTTATTGAAGATGCTTTGAGCGGATGGATTAGGATTGCAGATACTAAACATGCTCCCCTCGTCTCTGCGGAGCTTGATGTTGGAAGGCCCAACAGCGGAAAGCTTGTGGCTGAGGAGAAGGAAATAGCAAGGAGCTGGGTTAAGGAGGGGAGGGCAAAACACATTATCGTGGATTCCGCTGCAGGCATTGGATGTCAGGTAATAGCCTCCATAAGCGGAGCCGATTTGGCCATTCTCGTTTCAGAACCCACCCCCTCCTCCCTGAGCGACCTTAAAAGAATGTATCACTTAACCAAACACTTCGGTGTGGAGGCGAAATTAATAATAAATAAAGATGGGATAAATCCCACCTACAGAGGGCTGGAAGAGTTCTCGGAAAATGAAAATATTGAGATCATAGGCAGAATACCTTATGACAAGGCGGTTCCCGGGTCAATAACATCAATGAAGACTCTTGTTGAGTACGCACCGGAGTCTCCATCTGCGAGAGAAATGGTAAAGATTGCAGAATACATAGGGGGGATGTTGTGATGGAGGAGAAGATAATAAAATACCTGCTCAGGAGATGCGGAGGTCTGCATCCCTTTCATATAAGCAGAATACTTGCACTATTGGACCTGAAACACCTGAAGGAAAAGGGAGAAAAGCTCACACAATTGGATTATCAAAGAACCCCTTATGCTTTCTACAGCAACAGGTTGACAGAGATTATATCCAATATAGATGTTGAAAAGGTAAAACCCGAAGGGGGCGGTGTGGGGAAACTTGTACTCAAAACAGAAGAGGATGTAGACCTCCCCGGCGAACTGAAGAATGATGTGGAGGAGGTTTTAGAGAAGGTATGCGGATTGAGCGATGATGAGCTCAACCGGATGGTTATTGATGATCCGCTGTATGACAGACTTTGAACAATCACGGGATTCGTTTTTTACGTGGAAAGACGCCGTGGATGAACCTTTGCACGATAGAACGAGATCCACTGCCCCTTGACGTTATAAACTCTCATCTCCTCCTCTATTAACCCCAACGAAAGTAGCGTGGATATCTTCTTTCTGCAGGAAGAGGGGGGGATGCCCAATTTTTTAGATAGATATTCAATGGAGTGGGGGTATTCATACGTTTCGCGCAGGATCTCAAGGCTCATCTCATCCCTCAAACTCTTTGCCTCAATCAGAATCTCCATGGCTCTACCTCCATTTCCTTCTGCAAGAAAAAGTGCACTACAGGATTTATAGAAATTTCCCCCACAATACCTCAAAAGATACTAACCCCTCTTCAAAACTTCTCTCAAATACCTCCCCGTATAGCTCTCCGGCGTCTCCGAGATATCTTCGGGTGTTCCCTCGGCCACAATATACCCCCCCTCATCTCCACCTTCAGGTCCCAAATCAATAATCCAGTCGGCGGACTTTATTACGTCTAAGTTGTGTTCTATCACAATAACAGTATTCCCCCCCTCCCGTAACCTGAAAAGTACCTGAAGAAGCTTTTTAATATCATCAAAATGAAGGCCTGTTGTTGGCTCGTCCAGGATGTAAAGGGTTCTGCCAGTGGCTCTCTTTGATAGCTCCGCAGCAAGCTTCACTCTCTGCGCCTCGCCGCCAGAGAGAGTTGGGGCAGGCTGACCAAGCTTGATGTATCCCAAACCGACATCTCTGAGAAGCCTTAGCTTCCTCTCTATCTTCGGTATGTTTTTAAAAAATTCATATGCCTCATCTACGGTCATCTCCAAAACATCATGAATGTTCTTACCCTTATAGGTAATCTCCAGGGTCTCGGAGTTGAATCTCTTGCCCCCACACTCCGCACAGGGGACGTAGACGTCAGGCAAGAAGTGCATTTCTAACTTAATTATCCCATCCCCCTGACATGCCTCACATCGCCCGCCCCTCACGTTGAAGGAAAACCTACCCGGCTTGTATCCCCTCATCCTGCTCTCAGGAAGTGAAGCGTAGAGCTCTCTTATGG
>JAGHBW010000199.1 GCA_021160765.1 Thermoplasmata archaeon | reverse complement strand
TTGCTGGAGAGTACGTTGGGAAGGATGATCCGGTGGCTCTGGTTAGAGCTCAGTCTGGCCTGCCAGCGCTGGGTGAGGTTCTTGAGGGCTTCTCCTTCCCCCATCTTGTCTCCGGATGGATGAGGGGGTCCCATAACGGCCCACTCATGCCTGTTAGTGTGAAGGACGCCCACTGCACAAGGTTTGATGGTCCACCCAGGGTAGTTGCTCTTGGTTTCCAGATTGCTAATGGCCGTTTAGTTGGACCGGTTGATCTCTTTGACGACCCTGCCTTTGACCCAATGCGCCAGCAGGCGGCAGAGATAGCAACATATATGAGAAGACACGGGCCCTTTGAGCCACACCGGCTTCCTCTGGAGGAGATGGAGTACACAACGTTGCCAAAGGTGCTTAAAGGGCTGAAAGACCGATTTGAAGAGCTTTAGGGGGGAGGAGATGTTTCCCCTCCCTGTCATAGTGGTGAATTTCAAAAGCTATAGAGAAGCCTCTGGGGAGAGGGGGCTTGAACTTGCCCGAATCGCCCAGGAGGTCTCAGAGGAGAGCGGCGTGACCATAGCTGTTGCACCCCAGATGGTGGATCTCGCCCTTGTGGTGAGGGAGGTGAAGATACCCGTCTTCGCACAGCACATTGACACCGTTAAAACTGGGAGCTATACCGGAAGTACAACGCTGAATGCGGTGAAGGAAGCCGGAGCGGTTGGATCACTTCTTAACCATGCTGAGAAGAGGATCAAGGCATCGGAGATAGATGAGATAATAACAGAGATGAACAGGGAGGAGATGGTCTCCATACTATGTACAAACAACTACGCTGTTTCCAAGGCCCTCTCCCTTCTATCCCCCACATTCATAGCAATTGAACCACCAGAGCTAATAGGCGGTGACGTTTCCGTTACAACGGCGAAACCTGAGATTATAACAAGGGTAGTGAAGTCCGTTGAGAAACTGGCACCGGAGGTGGGGGTTTTAACCGGGGCTGGGGTGAAAACATCAAAAGACGTGAGACGTGCCCTAGAACTTGGCTGTGATGGTGTTTTACTGGCATCTGGTGTTGTGAAGAGTGATAACCCCAGGAAGACCCTGGAGGACCTAGCATCGGGTGTGGATTGATGTGAGATGGAAGAGGTGTAAGGTAGGTGTGTGGGATTAAGGAGAGCTGTGGTGTGTGTGCGGCGGCGTCCCCCGGGAGGAACGCCGTTTTTGAGATCTACAAGATGTGCAAGGAGCTTCAGCACCGGGGTCAGTCCGGTGCTGGCTTCACATCATACAACCCAAGAAGAAAGATGATTCTGAGCACCTACAAGGATCTTGGAATGGTGAATGAGGTTTTTCAGCTCAGCGACATAAACGCATATAATCAGCTTCTTGAACGGTACAACGGCCCCAGGGCTATAGGTCACAACCGCTACGGGACCTCGGGAGTGGTCTCCCATGCGCATGTCCAGCCCTTTGAGAGGAGGCACGGGAAGCTGTACAAGTGGTTCTCCTTCGGTTTCAATGGGCATATAACAAACAGGGAAGAGCTTGAAGGTTTTCTCAAAAGGGATGGCTACCACCTGATGTACGACACCGACACAGAGGTGATGATGCACTTCCTTTCAAAATACCTTGAAGAGGTGCCTGATGGAGATCCAAAAGAGGTCTTCAGGAAGATGACGGAAGACTTTGATGGGGCTTACAATGTGGTGTTCATAAATGGTGAAGGGACAACTGTGGCTCTCAGAGACCCTCACGGCTTCAAACCGCTCTCTTATGTGGTTTCGGAGGGTGGATCCTTTGCCGCCTCAGAATCCAATGCATTGAACTATTACAACATAGAGGGGATTGTAGACGTAAAGCCTGGGGAGATGGTCTTTCTGGAGGGTGATGACGTAAGGGTTGAGAGGTTTGCTAAACCCAAAAGAAAGAGCTTCTGCTACTTTGAATATATATACTTCGCCCACGTCTCTTCCATAATTGATGGAAGGAGTGTCTATCAGGTTAGAAAGAGGGCGGGGGAGGAGCTAGCCAAGAGGGAGTACCTCAACGTAAACAGCAAGGAGTGGGTGATCATACCAGTACCCAATACTGCAAGGCCCATCGCGAACGCATATGCTAAAGCCCTTGGCTTTCCTGAGATCTATGAGGAGGGGCTGATTGAGACCACCAAGGGGAGAACGTTCATTGAGGAGAGCAGCAGGCACCTGAAGGTTATGACCAAGTTTCATCCGCTTAGATCTGTTCTTAAGGGGAAAAAGGTCGTTGTCATTGATGATTCTATTGTGCGCTCTACGACAATGAAGACTATAGTTAATTATCACCTGAAGGCCCTTGGAGGGGCGAAGGAGGTTCACGTTAGAATAGGCACACCGCCCATAATCGCCCCCTGCTATTACGGGATTGACATGAAGACCTTCTCAGAGCTCTTTGCTGCTCCATATCAGGACAGGATCCACAACGGCATCCCGGAGGACGATGTCCTTAAAGAGATGGCGGCTAAACTGGGTGCTGACTCTCTTATGTATCAATCCTTAGAGGGCCTGATAAGGGCCATTGGACTGCCAAAGAATGAACTGTGCACTGCCTGTCTTACAAGAGAATATCCAACACCGTGGGGAAGAAGGAACGACGAGAAGGCTTACAAGGAGTTTACCCTCTCACGTGCTGACGGCAAATCATGAGATAAGTTTTTTTATGTTCATTCCATATTTGGTTCCCGTATTATTCACAGAAGAGCCGTGATTTGTTAATATTGTGAGGGATCACAATGGTCAAGAAGATAACAATTGTCAACCAGAAGGGAGGTGTTGGGAAGACAACAACAGCGGTGAATCTCTCTGCTTCACTGGCTGTTCTGGGCAAGAAAACCCTTCTCATAGATACTGACCCACAGGGGAATGCCACCTCTGGCCTTGGTTTTGTAAAGCATGAGCTCAAGTTCACCATCTATGAGGTTTTAACTGGCCAGTGCGATATAGAAGAGGCGATACTCAACACAGATATTGAAGACCTCCATCTGATCGGTGCAAATGTAAACCTAGCTGGAGCCACCGTTGAGCTGGTGGACGTCCCGGACAGGGAGTTTATTCTGAAGAACAAGCTAAGAAAGGTGGAGGACGATTACGAGTACATACTCATAGATTCACCCCCATCTCTGGGGCTTATCACTATAAACAATCTTGTTGCTTCAGATTCCGTTCTCATCCCCCTTCAGTGCGAGTACTACGCACTTGAAGGCATGAGCGAGCTACTGGATACGATCTATCTGGTTCAGAAAAACTTGAATCCTCATCTTAAGCTGGAAGGGATACTGATGACCATGTTTGACCGGAGGACAAACCTCTCAAAGCAGGTTGTAGAGGAGGTTCGGTCTTACTTCGGAGAAAAGGTTTATAAAACAGTTATTCCAAGAAATGTTAAATTGGGGGAAGCCCCAAGTTTTGGTAAACCTGTAGTTCTTTACGCTCCTTCAGCCTCAGGGGCCCAGGCCTATCTTGAGCTGGCAAAGGAAGTGATAGCGCATGGGGAAGAGTAAACTTGCCCTGGGGAAGGGACTCAAAGAACTCCTTCCGGAAAACATGGCGGAGGTCAGAGAGAGCGAGAGCCTGGAGGAGCTCAGAGGGGAACTTGAGAGGCTTGAGAAGAGGATTTTAACCATGGGGTATTCCTTCCCCAAGATTAGTGGTGTTCTTAAAAAGAAAAAGGCCACCTTGAAAGAATTAAAGGAGGTGCTTGAGGAGGGCAGGAAGTATCTAATATCGCTGAACAGACTTGAAACAGTCCTCAAGCAGATGGAAGCCTTGGGCCTCACCGCTCAGGCTACAACTTTCAAAAATAAGGTGTCCTCAGGTGAAGACCCACAGAAGATCTTTGAACTTGCTGAGAAAGAACTTAAAAAAGAGGTACTAAAAAAGAGCAGGAAGAAAGCAAGAGGGGCCCGGGAGGAGGACCTGAGCGAGGTTCAGAAGATGATAGACGAATCCAGGGAGGACATAGAGGCGGTCTCATCAAAAAGTGCTGCGGAAGCGGGGGTTGAGGCAATTAAGAAAATAGAGGAATTGTCTAAAAGCTTGGATGAGCTGAGCCGTAT
>JAGHBW010000192.1 GCA_021160765.1 Thermoplasmata archaeon | reverse complement strand
GCCTTGGCAGTGATTGACCCTATGAGTGCTGATAACCCCCCCTTTGCGATCATGCAGCTCTAAGTTGGATTCTAAATGCAGCCCCACCTAGTTCTCCTTTCCCAACCTCAATCCTGCCCCCATACCTTTCAACAGCCTTCTTTACTAGGTAGAGACCTAACCCCGTACCCCCCCTCTCACCGTACGTGAAACCCTCCTCAAATATTCTTTCTACAATCTCCCTGGGTATGCCCTTCCCATCATCCTCTACCGTTATAATACATCTGTCGGAATGAGGGGTGATCCTAATTCTCACTGTATTGCATCCTCCATGAATTATAGAATTGTTGATGAGGTTCTCAAAAACAGACGTAAGCCCATCATCCGCAAGTACCCTTCCCTCCCCCTCAATTATGATCTTAACGCTATAGAGATCTTTAAAAGGTTCCAGGCTGTCTCTCAAATCAACCTCTTTAAGGGGGCCAAACCTGCTGGCTAGCATTTCAAGATCCCTCATCTCCGAAATGAGGTCTTCTGTCCTTTCTATAACCCGTATCAGTTTCTCCAGGTATCTCTCCTCACCTTTCATGTGATAGAGCTCCAGATATCCCCTCATGGCAGTGGTCTGATTTAGTATATTGTGCCTGATGGTCTTTGTTATAATTTTTAGCATCGCATTAACAGCCTTCAGTTCTTCATTGATCCTTTCGTATTCCTCCTTAAGGATATAATGGCGTACCACCATTGCAATTGTAGGGAAGAGGTCAGGTATGAGAGAAGACTGAGACTCCCTGAGTAGTTCCCATTTTCTTGTTGCCAGAAGAAGTGCTCCTATAAGGTCTCCATCTGCAATCATGGGGATTACCATAACGGCCTTATACCCTGCCTCTTCCAGTTTTTTGAGCCCTTCTGAGCAACTACTGAGAGTTCCAAGGTCCTCAACAATTACAGTCTGGCCTATGAGAAGTCCGCTTAATTTTCGGCACTTTTCAATATCAACCACGTCCCCTATATCAAGGTCCATCTCATCTCTCCACCTAATGGCCCTGATGCGCATGAGACTCCTCTTCTTGGTTGTTATGAGAAGAGCTATCACCTCTGCGGGAACCAAATAGGAGGTCTCCCTGAGAAGAGTGCGAAAAAGTTCAGTGGTGCTTTTTGAGGTGAGAGAGGTTAGAACGATATCCCGGATTACCCGTCCCCTCCTCATGACCTCCTTTAGCATCTCTTTTGTTCTTTTAACATCCGTTATGTCTTCCCCCACCCCCACAATCCATTCAACCTCTCCATCATCCCCCCTAAAAATAGTGTTGCTCCAACTGATAAGCCTCCTTTCCCCCCACTTCGTTATCCAATAGTTTTCGTAAAAACTGGGGAGGTCCCCTTCTGTCAGCTTTTTAAAAACAGAGAAGACTCCCTTCTGCTCCCCGGTGGAAATGAGTAGTTTGAATATATTCCTTCCCCTCACCTCGCACTCCCTGTAGCCTGTGAGCTCCTCGCAGGCTCTATTAAAAAACACAATGTCCCCATTTCTATCAAGTATGACCACCAGATTTTTCACGGTGTTGAGAAAAGTACGAATCTGCGTCGCGTTTAGATTTACGGACCTGTAGCCTTTGTCTGCACGAACACCACAGTCTTCCGGATTCAACCCACCACCTCTGATAACTCTTCAGGTGGCGATATCCGGAAGAACTTTAATTAATTTTATCACATTATTCTCACCGTAGGGAATTCACCATGGATTTGAGGTGGTGCCGGAAATGGCTGAGGTATATGAGGGTGAAGAACTAATTGCTGGGGTGAGAAAGACGGCGGAGGTCATACGGGAGAGAGGCCCCGCTCTTGTTCTGACAGGAGCCGGGATCTCAATAGACTCTGGAATCCCCCCCTTCAGGGGTCCGGGTGGTTTATGGGAGAAGTATGACGTTGAGGAATATGGTCATATAGAGGTGATGAGAAGAAACCCTGAGAAGGCCTGGATAATGTTAAGAGAGATGTTAGAAACGATCCTGAAGGCGAAGCCAAATCCTGCGCACCTCGCTTTGGCAGATATGGAGAAGGCTGGTTTTATATCGTATACAGTTACGCAAAATGTTGATGGACTCCATGAGGCGGCAGGGTCAAAAAGGGTTGTGAAGTTTCACGGGGAGGGAGGGAAGCTGTATTGTATGAAATGTGGTAGGACAAGGAAGCTTACTGGCCCGGAGGACATAGACCCCATAAGGTGCGAGTGCGGGGGATATTTCCGACCAGACTTCGTATTTTTCGGTGAACCTATACCCCCAAATGCACTTTACACCTCCTTCACGGAGGCGGAAAAGACGGGTGTTATTCTCGTTATAGGCACCTCTGCTCAGGTCTATCCTGCAGCTCAGCTCCCCTACGAGGTGAAGAGGCATGGTGGGGTTGTTGTGGAGATCAATCCGGCAATAGGACCTCTCACCAGCACAATTACAGACATAATGCTTAAAGGTAGCTCCACAACAATTCTTCCTAAGCTCAGAGATGAGTTGATAGGACGTTAAACCACTGATTATTGAGGAAGGAAGGGACGGGAAAACCTATAAATTTGTTGACCCCATTACCCCCACATGCCCACAGGGTGGGGGGAGATGGTCTGGCAAGGGCACTGCGGAATTTTTTTACCCCGAGAGAGGAGATGGAAAACCGATGAGATGGAGGAGCAGAAGATGATAGAGATACGCTTTCACGGAAGGGGTGGCCAGGGTGCAGTGGTGGCATCAAGGATTCTGGCAGAAGCGGCGTTTTTAGAAGGAAAGGATGTTCAGGCCTTTCCGTTCTTTGGGGTGGAAAGACGAGGTGCACCCGTGACCGCCTTTACGAAGATAGACGAAAAACCCATACGAATAAAGTCTGAGATTTACGAGCCTGACTATGTTATCGTTCTTGATGCAGCACTACTCAGCGCAGTTGATGTGACACAGGGACTTAAGGAAGGTGGCATGGTGTTGGTAAATACAGAGAGAAGCCCTGAGGAGATCCATGAGGTATTGAAGGCGAAGAGGATTGCTGTGGTGAATGCTACTGAAATTGCCATTAGAAATCAGCTTGGTTCAAAGGTCCAGCCCATTGTGAACACTGCTATGGTGGGGGCCTTTGCAAAGGTCTCAGGGCTAGTCACTCTGGATTCTGTGGTAGAGGCGGTGGGCAGAGAGGTTCCCCGGGCCAAAGAGAGGAACCAGCAGGCCGCCAGAGATGCGTACGAAGAGGTTGTTCTTAAAGAGTTCTGAAAGGAGGTTTTTGATATGGGATTGATACCCTATGATAAGTTGCCCAACACCCCAATTGCGGCTGTTAATTCGGTTGTTGTTAAGACCGGAACGTGGAGAACCTTCAAGCCAGTTATACATTATGAGCAGTGCACCAGATGTATGATCTGCTGGAAATACTGTCCAGACGCATCAATAAACCTTGTTGATGGAACTGATTATCCGGCTAAGAACGATGTCATAAAAAAGGCCATAGACAAGGTTCCTGTTATTGATTACGACCATTGCAAGGGTTGTGGTATATGCGCAGAGGAGTGCCCGGTGAATGCCATAGAGATGGTCCCGGAGGAGAAGTGAGGTGGAAGAGATGGCAAGAATGCTTCTTACTGGAAATAAGACAACAGCCTACTCCGCTATGAGGGCGAAAGTACAGGTGGTATCCGCCTATCCTATAACGCCCCAGACGACCATTGTGGAGCACATAGCGGAGTTTATAGCAAATGGAGAGATGAAGGCAGAGTACATTCAGGTGGAGTCGGAGCACTCTGCCATGGCTGCTGCAGTGGCCGCGTCAAATACGGGGGCAAGGGCCTTTACGGCGACAGCATCACAGGGTCTTCTTCTGATGCATGAGCTCCTGCATTGGGCCACAGGTGCAAGGGTTCCTGTGGTTATGGTGAACGTAAACAGGGCTCTTGGTCCACCGTGGTCGGTCTGGGCTGACCACCTGGACTCCATATCTCAGAGGGACACTGGCTGGATGCAGTATTACGTGGAGAACAATCAAGAGATCTTTGATACAGTCATAATGGCTTACAAGGTCTCTGAAAAACCAGACATAATGCTTCCAGCAATGATCGCTCAAGATGCTTTTTATCTGTCCCATACTGTGGAACCTGTTGACATTGTTGATCAGGAGGTTGTGGATGAGTACCTCCCACCCTACAACCCACCCTATAGGCTTGACGTGGAGAACCCTGCTGGATTCGGCTCTCTGGTGATGCCAGACCATTATTACGAGTTCAGATACAAAATAGCTGAGGCCATGGAGAAGGCCAAGAAGTACATCCTTGAGGCGGCTAGGGAGTGGTACGAGATTACAGGTCGGGATTATCGCGGCCTTCTGGACTGCTACAGATGTGAGGACGCTGATGTTGTCCTTTTCGGCGCTGGGACGATGATGGCCACGGCGAAGGAGGTTGTGGACTGGCTTAGGGAAGAGGGGAAGAGGGTTGGGGTGGCTAGAATAAGGGTTTTCAGGCCGTTCCCCGGGGAGGAGGTCAGAAAGATAGCAGAAAATGTTTCAGTTATTGGGGTTATGGATAGAGCATATGGTTTTGGAAGGGGGGGTGCTTTCTATAATGAGATAAACTCCGCTCTTTACAATTACTCCGCCCGCCCCCCTACAAAGAACTACGTGAT
>JAGHBW010000060.1 GCA_021160765.1 Thermoplasmata archaeon | reverse complement strand
GTTTATCACAGGATGGGGGGCCTCCTGCCTTACCCCCCCTCCCCCACCATCCATACTCACACGTAAAGGATATGAGGCGCTTACAGGCAAAAGGAGAACCAGAAGAATCAGGGAAAGAAAGGCTCTCACGGAATCCCTCCTACTGTGATGTAGAAAGAGGAGTTTTAAAAATGTTATGAATGGGAATCGTCGGGAGTTCCCGCGAAAAATATTTTTTTGTCTCTGAGTGAGCAGTGATAAACTTAAAATAATGTATCAAAATATATAAGGGAGAATTCAAGTTGATGATAAGCACTAGGGGCCTAAAAGAAGTGACGGTAAAGGTAAGGTGATTCGTTTGAGCAGGGTAGATTTTTTTAAGGCGGCTGAAGTACTAATAATTGTTATACTGCTAGCCGGACCCCTTCTCATGCTCCAGAATGGTAGCAGGGAGGGGGACGTGGCAGCCCTGAGAACCTATGTCGGCGATATAAGGCTCGCCCCGGGCTCCACAATGGGCCTTGAATCGGTGGGCTACTATCTGAGGGGTAATATTTACGTGGGAAATGGTGCAACCCTAACGATAAGAAACTCCACCATAAGCATTACCCAGGATACTGGAAATGATGGGACTCTGGGGACAGCTGACGATCACCTTTACAGCATAGTGGTGGATGGGGGAAGGCTTATTCTCTACAACACAACCCTCACCACAAGCGTGCACCAGATCAACCCATATTTCAAACTCAATATAACCATTAACAGGAGTGGGGAGATGGTTTTAGAATCCTCGGTTATATCTGGACCTGGAAACATCACCCTCAACTCGGGAAGACTCATTCTGAAAAACTCAACGATGAAGAAGATCAACCCCCCAGCAGTGGATATAAATGGAAACGGTGTGACCTCAGATGATGTGGATTTCAACGATGATTCTCTCGTAATAGAGGCTGAAAACTCCTACATCCTCCTCTTAAATTCAGAACTCAGGGACTTCTTCCAGCTCACTGCAACCCTGCCTGAGAACCTAACCGCGGCCAACCTGACGCTTAACCACACAACCATGGTGGCCATAAATACGTACATTGATGTGGACTTTGAGCCACTCTCCTCCGTCTACCTACACAACTCCATCTATCTTGAAAATACCTCATATGCGTACCTCTACAACGTCTCCTTCAACTACACCTATCTAACACCTGGGGTTAGTAGACCTCAGGCCAGCGCAATATATCCCGCAGATGACACCTCAAAGGCAGTTATATACAGGTGGGTTGAAGTTAAGACCCTTGACTCAATAGATGTCCCCCTCTCTAGGGTGAAGGTGGAGGCTGTGGATCCCACCTCAGGTTCCGTGCAGCCTGCTCCAAGGGGCGAGGTTTTAGGTCTGCTGGGGCTCTCCACATCCACATATGGGACAACAGGAAGCGATGGGACCACCCTCCTTGCGGTTCAGACAGACCTGATCAACTCCACCTCCGTCCCCAACAGCTACTCCAACACTTCTTACAGAATCCAGGGCAGGTGGGGTGCTATTACTTCATCATCTATGGCATCCTTCCGCTCTTACCCCTCCCTCCTATTCTCCGATAACCTTGTTTACGTGAACCTTACCCTCCCCGGGGCGCTTCAGGACCCGCTAACCGCGGGTGTGTTCAGCTCATCGCGGGTGGGCCTTAAGGTCACAACAGGTGTTGTGAGGATAAGGGGAACCTCCATGGTGAAGAATGGAAGGTTCTATCCATCTTACTACGGGATCAGCGGAAACATTGTGGTGAGCGGCGGAGAGCTCGTTATCAACGACACCACAGTGGAACTTCTGAACTCGGGGAGGCCCTCTTTTATACTTGTCTCCGGAAGCGGAAAGATAACTCTTAAGAACACCACAATCCAGGGGGAGGATGATGGGGCGCTCTACATCTACCTGATGAATACCTCTGTTATGGATGCCACGGATGGATGCACACTTAAAGCCACATTCACCGCTCTTCGGGGCTCGGCTCAGCTCTCCCTAGATGAAACCACATTAGGTGGTGGACTGGACCTCTCTGGAACTGGGAAGATCAAGGCTGTGGACTCATCACTCACAGGAACCAGGATAGTGATGAGGGGAGGGGAGATGGAGCTCTCAGGTACAACGCTCAACACAACCTATTGGGGAGTAAGTGATGTCACCTTAAAGGCATCAAATACCACTTTCTGGGCCTACCCCGTTCTCAAAGGGAGCTCCACCGGGGAGATAATCAATTGCTCATCCAAGATAGGGGGACCCTTCCCACTTCCTGAGGACTCATCCAAAGCAACCATCTATTACTTCCTAAGGGTCCACGTCACGGATTCTGCGGGCAATCCCCTGGAGGGGGCTACAGTGAAGGCACATAGGATAGAAGGAGGCACCAAAACACTTTACACAGAAACAACATGTGACCCCAAAGGGAACACCGTTCTCAGACTTATGAGCGAGAGCCTTAACTCAACGGGTAGATACTTCGTGGGCAACTATCAGCTTGAGGCCACATACACAGAAAATTCAGGCAGGGCTAATTATACTGGCAGATATGGGATCACCGTAAGGGGCAACCTTGAGATAAACATCACCATCCCTGGCTCTCCTGACATCGCTGTAAAAGACGTATGGTTTGACGGGCCTCTCATAGACAGCAGCCGCATAACAGTCTGGGCCAACATAACAAATGAGGGAGAGTTCACTGCCAGAGACTTCCACACCTTCCTGCAGATCGGAAGCGACGTTTTGGATGAGGTGAATCTGACATTAGCCCCCGGGGAGTACAGACTTCTTCATGGAAACTTCACGGGAGTTTTGGGCAGTTACATGATTCTCGTGGTTGCTGATTCTGAGGATGTGGTGAAAGAGACTGATGAGAACAACAACATTTACAAGGACTCCTTCATGGTGAGCATGGGTCCTGATTACTTCCTTGAATATGTTCAGCCTGATGAGAACCTCATCAAAGGTATGCCATATTCACTCCATTACATTCTCTACAACCTTGGTGAGAGCGATCCTGAGGGAAACTCCATAACCTTCACCCTTTACGAGGTGGGAAAAGAGGGTGATGTACTCATAACAAATCTTACCCTTGAACCCGTCCCTGAGGGGGGCTCCAGAGATATTTACATAAACTACACCCCCCAGCGCGTAGGCGAGATTTATTTCAGGGCATCCGTATCTGCAAAATACGACTTCTACAAGAACAACAGCGTTGCAGAGGGGTTCGTATTCGTAATCAACCCCGCGGATCTCATCGTGGTTGACGGTTCCCTTCAAATAATCTCCGATAATCCAATTCCCCAGGGTGCTCCCGTAGCAATCCGATTCACCATAAAGAACGCGGGGGAGGCCACAGCGTATGATTTTAAGGTGGGGATTTACGACGGGGACGTTAGTTCTGAAAACCTTCTCTACTCAGCGGAAATAGGAAGGCTGGGGAAGGGGGAGGAGAGGGAAATATACGCCTCCTGGACAGCACCAACAGCCCTAGGAACGCATAGGATCAGTATCGTTGTGGATCCAGATGAGGTTGTTCATGAAGAGAACAGGTCAAACAACATAGCCTATTTTGACCTTGTGGTGGGGACAATCCCTGATCTTACACTGTCTGAGACGGATATTACTTTCAATCCCTCTCTCCCCATTGCCAATGGCACAGAGGTGACCATAACTGCTGCTGTATGGAACAGAGGGGGAACATATGCACACAGAGTCTCTGTTAGATTCTACATGGACAGTTCTTATAATCTTATTGGGGAGGGAAGGGGCGATATTGCCCCGGGGGTTTTCACCCTCTTCAGAGCTTCATGGGTGGCAGTGGGCTACGGCCAGCACACCCTTTTCGTGGTTATTGACCAGGAGGACAATATAACGGAGTCCAATGAGGACAACAACGTCCTCTCCTACAACTTTGAGGTTGTGAAAAGGCCAGACATCTCCATGGACCCTGAAGACATAAGCTTTGACACCGCTGAGCCCTTCCCCTACGACTCCACCGTAAAGATAACTGCCACTGTGAGGAACCTAGGAGATCTCCCGGCACGGGATGTCGTGGTCCAGTTCTTTGACGGCGATCCCAAACACGGCGGCAGACTTATTGAGTGGTCCCACACAACACCCTCCATAACCATACCCCTTATCCAAGCTCACTCATTCGTAAAGGTATCAGTTAACTGGACTGCACTCCCCGGAGGATACCATACAATCTTCGTAATTCTAGATGCATATAATACTGTGGAAGAGGAAGACGAAAGCAACAATATAATGACAAGAAGGGTATATGTAATGACTCTGCCAGATATCTCCCTCAAGGAGGATTCTCTAACATTCTATCAGGGCGATGTGATGGTTGAGTCCCTTGGACTTGGAAACACCGTTACACTCAACCTGACCGTCTATAACCTGGGAGACACCCCTGCAAATGGCCTTGAGGTCACATTCACCATAGGCGATCCAGTTCACACTGAGGACTATACAGTCATCGCAACCTTCCGCTGGAATGGAGTAGTTCCGGGAGGCTCCTCCGTGAGCGTTCACTATAACTGGCTACCGGAGAGAAGTGGCCATTACGACATATACGCAGTGATCGCCCCTGTTGGGTGGGAGGAGGAGAATCCAGACAATAATCTGGTTCACTCAACATTCTGGGTGTATGGCATTGAAGACGTGTCCGAATTGCACGTTGTGAATGCGTCTCTATCCTACACGCCTGTGAAACAGGAAGTAGCCCCAGGTGGGAATGTGATTGAGAGTGGAAATTATACATTCTCCTTGGAGGTTGAGAACAGTGGAGGGATAACAGCAGAGAATTTCTCCATTGTTCTATATGCAGGCACCCCATTTGGAGATATGTTACCCATATGGAGGTGGGAGGTCTCATCTCTTCCAGGAAATTCCACTCTTGAACTCACAGCTTATTGGGACATAAGTACCCAGGGCAATACAACAGTAAAGATCGTTGTGGATCCTGAAAATAAGGTGAAAGAGTTCAATGAGGCAAACAACACCGCTGAGTTCACCTATGTATCTGTTGCACCACCAGACATCTCTGTGGAACGCTGGATGCTCCCCTCAATAACAAAGGTGAAGAAGGAGGCAACCTTCCGCTTCACGATTTTAAACACTGGAAATGTTACCTTGGAGGGGGTTGAACTTCAGTTCCTGGTCTATGAACCTGATAGCTCGGGGCTTGCCCTGATAGGAAAACGATCTGTTACCCTCCCGGCAAATTCAACCACCGTTGTGATCTTTACCTGGACGCCCAAGAAGAGCGGCAAACACACCTTTGTATTGAAGATTGACCCCAAAAATCAGTGGCCTGAATCTGCGGAAAACAACAACGTATGGAGCACCTCTATTGAAGTAGAGGCGATGAAGGAGGAGGAATTTCCACTACTGGCTGTAATACTTCTCATAATTGTAGTTGCTGTGGCCGGGGCTCTCGTCTATTTGATATTTATCGCTAGCAGAAAGACGCCAATGCCCGTATGTGCCAACTGCGGTGCTGAGGTGCCTTGGGACGCTGTGAGGTGTCCACATTGCGGCATAGAATTCTCTACTGAGGAGATAGAGTGCGGCCAGTGTGGAGCAATTCTACCAGCGGACACAAAAGTCTGTCCAAACTGCGGTGCTATTCTGAGGCCAGAAGCTCTTGAGGAGGAAGAAGAGGGGCTGGAGAAGGTAGAGGAGGAGATGGAGAAGGAGGTTGAGGAGAAGGTGGAGGAAGAGATGGAGGAAGAGGGTGAAGAGGAGGAACTTGAGGAGATGGAGGAGGAAGAGGAGGAGGGAGAGGAAGAGGAGGAAGAGATAGCTGCGGAGGAGGGTGGGGAGGAAGAAGAGGAAGAGGAGGAGATGGCTACCTGCTTCGTTTGCGGCGCAAAGGTCCCCGTAACAGCACCATACTGTCCGTACTGCGGCGCTGAATTTGAATAACTGTAAGATTAGAAAAGATTGGAACTTTTCAGGGGGGGAAGACCTCCCCCTGTAACCTCGGCAGGAGTGTTTCTGCATACATTACAGCAGACTGTAGGATACATAAACGAAAAATTGATAAAAAGAAATGCCATGTCTCTTCTATGGAAGCAAACATAAGGGCGATCCACAAACTCTTGGAGGAATATGATAAAGAGAAGATTACAATAACAACTGTCTGTTCTCATTCATCTCTTCAGATCTTCCACGGGGCAAGACTTGAGGGGTTTAAGACCCTGGGCATTGCTCTTAAAAAGCCTCCGAAGTATTATGATGCCTTTCCGCTGGCGAAGCCTGATGAGTTTCTGACGGTGGAGAGCTACAACGAGATAATGGACCTAACTGATGAACTTATATCTAGAAATGCTGTTCTTGTTCCCCATGGCTCTTTTGTGGAGTACCTAGGACCTCAAAATTTTCTGCAACTTCCACTTCCTACCTTCGGAAACAGAAGGGTTCTTCACTGGGAATCTGACAGAAGAAAGCAGAGGGAGTGGCTCACCTCTGCAGGGGTGAGAATGCCGAAGGAGATAAAAGACCCCAAAGACATCAAATTCCCCGTACTTGTAAAATACGATGGTGCAAAGGGGGGCAGGGGATTTTTCATTGCAAGGAACTATCAGGATTTCATTGACGGCATTGACAGGACAAAAGGGTTCACCATACAGGAATATATTCTGGGTACGAGGTATTACTTCCACTTCTTCTATTCACCAATTAAGGAGGAGGGCTACAAGTTGAGTAAGGGCACTCTAGAGATGCTCTCCATAGATAGAAGAGATGAATCTAATATTGATGAAATGTACAAACTGGGTTCACAAGAGCAATTGAAAAAGCAGGGAATAACACCCACTTTTGTTGTGACAGGGAACTCCCCTGTAGCCATAAGAGAGTCGCTGCTTCCAAAGATATTTGATTACGCAGAGAGAACTGTTGAGAAGAGCATAGAACTCTTCGGTGGTATGATTGGTCCTTTCTGTCTGGAAAGTGTGGTAAAAGACGACTTGGAGATTGTCGTATTTGAAATATCTGCTAGAATTGTGGCCGGCACCAATCTCTTCATCAAGGGCTCGCCATACTCAGACCTTCTTGAAGAAAACATGTCCACAGGAAGGAGAATTGCTAGAGAGATTAAATTAGCAAGGGACTTTGGAAGGCTGAAAGAGGTCATAACCTGATGAGGGGATATGGGAGGCCCCCGGGGAAATGAGTAGAAATGTTTATATAAAGAGTTGGGAGTAAAGTTATATCTCTCCCCCTATGGAGTAATGCAACAAAAAGGTGGGGCAGAAAAAAGCGGGGCGTGAAGTAATGGAAGATGATAAAAAAGAAGAGATGGAGGATGTCAAAAAGAGTAGTGAATCTGTTCCTCCTCCACCCGAGCCCCTACCTGGAGAGGGAACCCCACCGGCCCCGACACCATTAGAG
>JAGHBW010000233.1 GCA_021160765.1 Thermoplasmata archaeon | reverse complement strand
GTTCTATAAACATCCTTGTACGAACGGGTTGCCGGTATCTCATTCGGAAGTGATACTATGGTAGAGAGCAAGGAACGTGTTTTGTAATACCCAAAACAATCCTCTCTTTCTTCTGGTGCCTTGCTCTCTACGCTCTTTTTACAATCAGTGTAGCAAATTTTATTTACCACTGGGTCTTTTTCCCTTTGCCGAACGGGACCGGTATCCCATTCGTGCAAAGCAAGATATAGGGGGCCCGGCGACGTCTTTTCCCATCCGCCCCGCCCTCTATGCTCCTTTTCCACCTAAAACGATTTTTATTAGCATAATATAATCTTCCACACCCTGGAAAAAAGATACATGTCAAGGAGGAAGCTATATGGAGTTGTGCAGAAGGGAAGAAATCCTAAAAAATTGTCCGTGCACATATCCGTGTGAAAAGAGGGGGAAGTGCTGCGAGTGTGTAGCATATCACAGGAAGAGGGGGGAGTTGCCCGCCTGCTATTTCACACCAGAACAGGAGAGGACGTACAACAGGTCCATAGAGTACTACGCGAAGGTAAATGGATTATTATAGGAATCGTATAAACGATGGAACGCCAAAAACAGAAAAATCAGTGTAATTCAAACGTAAAATTTCAAAAAAGATTATAAACATTGAGAATAATATATCTCTGCCAGGCCAGGTAGACACCTCTATCCTCCTCTCTGGTGCCTCATTTCTCACAGCTGGCCTGGCTCCACAAACTATTTTTTCCCCGGGGTTATACGTGAAACTATGCAACCTGAGGAGAACTTCCTTAAGATCATAGAGAGGCGCCCCATATCCGTTATGGATATTGATGTTAAAACTCTGGCTAGCATTTATGATGAACGGGATGTCTATCTCACCATATACACGACCCTCAACGATTCAAGCCACCGGTACATAAAGAAGAGACTCTCAATCATGGGGGACGTGGTTGACGGGGAGCTTAAGGAGAACCTCATGAAGAGCGTTGAGATGGCTGAGGAGTATATATTCTGCAACCCCCTCCCCGGGGAGAGGAGCAGAATCATATTCTCTTCTTATGTGAAGGGCTTCCTGCACGTCTATCCTCTGGCGGTGGATGTGGAACCAATGGCGGTGTTGGATACCTCCCCCTACCTCCTCCCTCTGGCGAAGCTCAGAGATGACTATGAGGACTATGCAGTTCTCTACGTTGACTCCTCCACAGCATACCTCTACATGGTTCGCTCAGACATTGTTGAGAAGGTATCTCACCTCAAGACCTACCTCAAGAACCGCCACAAGAAGGGCGGGATGAGCCAGATGAGGTTCAACAGATTAAGACGGGAGAGCATAGAGCACTTCTTGGACAAGGTTGTTGAAGACCTTAGGAGAGAGGTCTCAGGCACGGATATAAGGGGTATACTAATACTGGGGCCTGGGGAAGCCAAAAAGAGCCTGTACGAGGAGCTTCCAAAGGAGTTGCGTGGGAAGGTGATAGAGCTTCTTGACACGGAGAGCGATCTTAAGGAAGTGGAGATAGTGAGAATAGGGGATGAGAGATCCCTTGAGGATGAGGTTGAAAGAAGCATGAGGAGTGCGGAGGAGTTGAGGGAGGCGGTCTTAAAGGGTGCCCCCTCGGCCTACGGACCTGAGGAGGTGAGGGATGCTTTGAACACCTCCCGGGTCAGAAAACTGATTATTTTAAAAGACCTCTCCATTCCCGGGTGGATATGTGAGAGATGTCAGAGGATTGAGGTTGGAAAAAAGCCCCCGGAGAGATGTCCTTCATGTGGTGGGCTCACATCCATTGTGGATGTTGTTGAGGAACTTTATGAGTTGGCGTTGAGAACTGGTGCAGAGGTGGAATTTGTTTTGGAGAATGATTTCCTCAAGTCTGTTGGGGGGATTGGTGCTATTCTCAGGTATTAATCTCTGCTCCTTAATTTCGCCAGAAGTCTCAATATTTCAATGTAGAGCCATACCAGTGTGACCATCAGACCAAAGGCCGCATACCACTGCATGTAGGATGGCAAATCCCTCTCAGAATACCTTTCAATCATGTGAAAATCCACTGCGAGATTCGCTGCGGCTACACCAACCACCAGAAGGCTGAAGCCTATACCTATGAGGCCATTGCTGTGAATGTAGGGTATACCGTACCCAAGAAAGCTCAGGATAAAGGAGAGTATGTAGAGCACAAGGATGGCCCCTGTGGCGGCGGCAACAATCATGATATAGCGCTGGGTGACCCTTATTATTCCCGTGCGATAGAGGAGGTACATAATCAGAAAGACCGCAAATGTAAGCAGGACCGCTTGAAAAACAATGCCGGGATATATGGACTCAAAGATTATGGAGATTCCCGCAAGGGATATACCCTCTGCGGCAGCGTACACAGGTGCGGTTACTGCGGCGTATTTTTTCATGAAGATTGTGATGAGGGCAAACACAAACCCCAGTATGAAGCCCCCAACCATTAGCATAAGACCCAGGGGTGGATATGCGCCGATAACATACCACTCAACGGCAGCGAAAAGAAGAAGGATGAGGAATAGGTTGAAAATCTTATTCATCACACCTCTGTAGACTACTGCACGGTCGGTGGTGTATCCGTATCCGTAAAAGTACTTCCTGTTCAACGTCGGATTCATGAAAAGTGCGTAATATCATTATCTATTTAATCTTTCACGGGAATAGACTTTTTAAAGGAGTGATCTATTTTGTCAATAGATGACCCACTATTCGGATAAGAGTGTTAAGCCAAGGATTCTTGTTGTGGATGACGATAGGAGCATAAGGGAGGTGCTGGCGGATGCTCTCAAGGGGGATTTTGAGGTATATGTGGCCTCAAGTGGGAGAGAGGCCGTGGTGAAGTACAAGAAGTACCGCCCTTCCATCGTCCTTATGGACATTCTTATGCCGGATATGAACGGTATTGAGGCTACAGAAAAGATTAGAAAAATAGACAAAAAGGCGAAGATACTGGGCATCTCCGCCTATTCTGAAAGCAAAGGGCCTCAATTGATAAATGCGGGAGCAAAGGAGGTGCTCCCCAAACCTGTCAGCATCCTCTCAATTTTGGAGAGGATTCATTATTACTTGACACACAACAACTGTGTCTCCTGAGGGAGTTATTAGAGATTTCTGAGGAGCTCTTTTAGATACCTGTAGAACTTCTCAACAGAGCCTATGTGCACCCTTTCATCGGGGGAGTGGGGGAAGTTCACGGTAGGTCCTATGGATATCATATCCATCCCGGGGAACTTGCTGCCGATTACCGCCGTCTCAAGCCCCGCGTGTATCGCCATTACCTTTGGCTCCACACCGAACAACCCCTTGTACGCATCCTTGGCGATGGAGAGAAGAGGTGATTTTACGTTGGGTCTCCAGGAGGGATAGCTCCCCTTCTGTTCAACTATTGCGCCGGCAAGTTTTCCAGTGGCCTCAACCGCCCTTCGTGTGTCCTCCAGAGCCGAGACTATGGAACTGCGCGAGTTCTGGTAGATCTCCACCCTCTCCTCAGAGGTGGAGACAACCGCGAGGTTGGTGGAGGTGTCCACTAATCCTTCTATATAGGCGTTCATGGCCAGCACACCGTGTGGGAGCGCCATAAGGAGCCCAATCACCTTCTCTCCCACATCCATGACCTCCTTAACCTCCGCCTCCTTAACCTCTATCAATACTGTGTCCTCCTTTCCCTCGTACTCAACACGGAAATCCTCCTCGCACTGCTTTAGGACCTCCTTTGCCTTCTCGGGGTCCTCAACGGTTATCATCGCTTCAGCCTC
>JAGHBW010000141.1 GCA_021160765.1 Thermoplasmata archaeon | reverse complement strand
GCGAAAACGTTCACATGGAGGCGAAGGCCCGGGGTGGTATTCTCAAAGGCATCGGCAGAAAGCTGATGGGCGAGAGTTTCTTCATGACTGAGTTCACAGCTAAGAGCCCCGGGGCGCTTGTTGCCTTCGGGGGGAGGGTCCCGGGAACCATAATGCCTCTTGATGTCTCCAAAGGAGCATGGCTGGCTCAGAGGGACGCATTTCTTGTGGCGGAGGATTCAGTGGAGATGTCGGTTGCCTTCCAGAAGAGGCTCGGTTCCATATTCTTCGGCGGCGAGGGATTCATACTTGAGAGGTTCTCTGGGAGGGGGACGGTTTTCATACACGCCGCCGGGGATTTCATTGAGTTTGACCTAAAGAAGGGAGAATCCCTTCTGGTGGACACCGCCTCGGCTGTGGCGTGGCAGGAGAGCGTCACATACGATATAACGCGGGTGAAGGGGATCAAGACAATGTTCTTCGGCGGTGAGGGGATGTTTCTCACCCGCCTCGTCGGCCCGGGGAAGATAATCATCCAGTCCATGAACATAAGAGAACTGGCGCTGGCTCTCGCGCCATTCATGCCCTCTCAGACCTCTGGAAATCAGGGGGGTGTTCTCGGCTCAATAGTAAGTAACACCCTTGGATGAGGTGAGTTTCCTCACCACCTCCTCCCACAATCTTCATTGGAAAGGTCTCCGGGCGACATAAAAAGTTATATAACGGTAATCAGAATTAACCACCTGCCCGGTGGCCGGGGTGGTGTAGCCTGGTAGCATCAGGGACTGTGGATCCCTTAGCCCGAGTTCAAATCTCGGCCCCGGCCCCATATTTAAGGTAAAGGTGCGGTTGAAATGGCTCAGGAGAAAAACCCCCAACAACAGCCCATGGGGTCCTCCAGCATGCTTCTCATGCTGATGTCCCTCCTCCTTATCCTCTTCCTTTTTAACTCTCCCTTGGGAACCGCTATAGCAGTGGCCACTGATAAGACACTAGGGCCTATTATCGGTTTCAACCGCCAGTACCCTCTTCTAACAATGTTCTTCACAATACTCCTTACCGTTGGTATATCAACCACAATCAGACACTATTTTGCTGACTGGATCGCCATGGCCCGCTCACAGAAGATAATGTCTGAGTACAACAGGATGCGCACAGAGGCGATGAAGAAGAACAACACGGCGATGCTGAAGAAACTTGAGGGGATGCAGGGGGAGATCATGAAGATACAGAACGAGCAGATGTCCCAGACCATGAAGAGCAGCATGATCCCCATGTTCCTTGTTATAATCTTTATAAAGTGGCTGTGGAGCTTTATGGATACCCTACCATATCCGGTCATTACTATGCCCTGGACCGCTGAATGGGACATGCTCAGGTATGCTATGGAGGGCGTATGTTGTTTTGGTGGCAGGGGTCTTCCCTACTGGCTCGGCTTCTACACCCTTCTCTCCCTCCCGGTAAGCCAGGCGCTAATGAGGGGATTGAAATATATTGAATTTGAGAGAATAATAAGGGAGAGGGGCTTGAAAGGGGAGACTTAACCCTCAAGCTCTTTTATGGCCATCCTTCCGTAGATATAGCCCAATACGATGGAGAGGAGAGCACCTGCTCCCAGACCGAAGAGAACGGAATATTCAGCAGGGCCATTAAAGAGTTTATTCCCCAGGTTCAGAATGTAAGAGACCCCTATGGTCAGAGGAAGAACGATTATTGTCATAAGGAATAGGGAATATGAATAGACACTTCTTGGTGAGAGTGGCTCATCACCTTTATCAGACTTTTTCTCAGCCATGCAGTTCACCGGCAGGGCAGATGAAGCCCTTGTACTATATTTAATTTTTTTCTGTTCTGCCAACACAATTTCAGGAAAACTATTATATCCCAAAATTGCTCTTAATCTGCTCTCCCTCCCGGGAGGGTGGGATAAGGGACGCGTATGATAAGCCATCAGGATAAGGACCCAAGGTCAGAGGGGCACATCCCTATAAGGGAGGCTCTGATGGAGATGAAGAGCCTCTCAGAGAAGATAATTGATCTGGCTTATGCCTCCATAATCTTTGATTCTGATGACCTGGCCCAGGAAGTTGAGAATATAGAGGAGAAGCTGGACCAGCTCCTCTACAACGTCAGGCTAACCGCCCTTATGGCGGGAAGAGACCCGCATTTGGCTGAGCAACTCTTGGGCATCCTTCAGGTGGCCTCTGCTGCAGAGCAAATAGGTGACGCTGCGGTGAGCATAAGCCGTCTTCTTAAGACAAACGTGGAGTACAGACCGTTTATACCCTTCATTCTGAAGGGGGGGGATGAGGTTATAAGGGCCATAAGGGTGGAGGAGAACTCTGACATTGTGGAGAGAAGGCTTGGGGACCTTGAGGTGGAAGGGGAGACTGGGGCCAGGGTGATTGCGATAAAGAGGGGGAGTAGGTGGATCTTTGATGTAAAGGACGATACCACAATCAAGGCAGGGGACATCCTAATCGTCAGAGGTGTGGAGGGTGGTATTAAGGAGCTGCAGGAGTATTGTACAGGACGAAGGAGGTGGGGGGAGTGAGTGAGGAGGGATTTGACAGGATAAAGGAGCTTGTTCTGGAAATGAAGGATACAACCGAGCTTATGATAGATTTAGCCTATTCCTCCCTTCTTTACAACAACAGGGAGATCGCAGAGGAGGTAACATACCTCAACGAGAAGGTAGTCTCCATGAGTATGGAACTTAAGAGGATGGCTATTGAGAACATAGCAAGGACCAATACTGATCTGGCTCTTATAATCATTGAACTATCCTCCTCCTTGCAGAGGGTTGCAGATGCCGCTATGGAGATAACTGATGTGGTTCTGAGGGGGCTGCCTCTGCATCCAATACTTAAAAGAAGCATACAGGAGGGTGAGATCGGAATACACAAGGGGAAGGTATCAAAAAGGTCAACCCTTGCCGGTAAAACTCTCGGCGAGGCGGATCTCGCCTCTGAAACTGGAATCTGGGTCTTCGCAATCAAAAGAGGAGGGAAATGGATATATGGACCTGATGAGAACACGGTGATAAAGGCGGGGGATGTACTTTTTGTGAGAGCGCCGGATGAGAGCAGAAAGCTCTTTCTGGACCTCTGTTCTGGAAAGAAAAAACTGTAGAACGTCAACTGAAATCTTTATTAATGACATCTACATATTTCCCTCCCCCCGTGCGGGTGTAGTGTAGCCTGGTATCACTCAAGCTTGCCAAGCTTGTAACCCGGGTTCAAATCCCGGCACCCGCACCAAATTACTTGCGTCAATTTTACAATGTTCATGTAATTTGGTGCTCAACAGTGCTTATAAGACGGTGAAAGGTTGGAAGAATGCTTAGAGCTTTCACCTGACTTATGAGGAGGAATTGTCGTCAATGAGAGACCTCCTCACAAATCCCGGCACCCGCCTGGCTTATGGTGAGTAGAATAAAGTTTGAGGAGGCTTCCTAATATTGTGGTGTTTAGGACAGTCCTATATATATTTTATGAAGAAAGAAGTAGGGAAGGGATTACATTGTAGATACTAGGAGAAATGATTCAATAGTGTACCAAAAAAAAAAATAAACTACTGGCTAATGAGGGAT
>JAGHBW010000072.1 GCA_021160765.1 Thermoplasmata archaeon | reverse complement strand
GCCTCCCCTCTTTCCCGCCCCCCTCCGCGCCTTCTTTCCATGGCCGTGGGTTCTAGAGCCCCGAAACTTATCCGTTCTCCCCATCACAGCATCCTCCTTATCAGGTTCTTAATTTCTGCACCTCTGTAGCCCAGAGCACCACCGAGTCTGTAGGGTCTTTTTATGTCTTCGTATCCCCCTCTGGGTGGGGAGAGTCTGAATACGGGCTTGAAGTCTCTTATGTTTTTAAGCTTCATCTCCCCGCTCAAAACCGCCTCAAGGAAATCGTCAAACGTGCTGTAGGGTGTGTTCTCAAGTATGTACTTCTCCGTGACGGGTTCGTCTCCAAGGAGCCTTCCCCTCTTCAGGAGCATCTCCTTCAAGGTCTCTTTGTCAATCTCCCCCCACGTTATGTAGTCCTTCACCTTGTTCAGCATACCTCTGTATTGGGGTGTCTCCGGTATGACCACACAGTGGTTCACTCTGTTGAGCCTCAGCATTCTGAGGGTCTCCCTTATGTCCCTTCTTACGTTGACGGTTCCTCTAACCCTGACAACAGCATAACTCATATCAATCCCCTCCTATGGATCCCCTGACTATTTTAAGTTCCTGCATCTTCTCCGGGGGCACCTTGACCCTGGAGAGCTGTTTAAGTGCGTCTATGACGGCTTTCGCGTTGTTAACAGTGGTCTTCGTCTGCCCCCTTGAGAAACCCCATGCGTCCTTTATCCCCGCAAGTTTGAGGATCTTCTTCGCCACATCGTTCACAGCAAGGCCGATACCCCTTGGGGCGGGGTAGAGGGTGACCTCAACAGAGCTGGACTTTCCCCTGACAACGTAAGGGAGAGAGTGGGGAGTCATGCACCCGCACTCCCAGGACCCACACCCCCTTCTGATCTCAAAGATGTTGAGTTTGGCGTTATCAATGGCCTTTCTAATAGTGGGGCCCACCTCCTTTCCCTTAGCCTCACCCAGGCCCACATATCCGTTCTTATTGCCCACCACAACGACAACTGCAAACTTCGTTCTCCTTCCAGAGTCTGTCATCCTCTGAACCATGTTTACCGAGAGCACCTCATCTTCAAGGTCTGGCAAGAGAAAATCTACGATCTCCGGCTCCCTTATGGGAAGGCCTGTTCTCAAAGCCTGTGCCATGGTGGTGATCTCACCGGAGTGAACAAGACGGCCCAGTTTAGTCTTTGCCACCCAGAGCTCAACCTCCTGTTGCCCTCTCAGGCTTTCCCTCCTCTTCGCGGCCATCTCCTCCAGCCGCTTTCTAATGACGTCCTTGGTGCTCTCCTCCATGAGCTCCTCGGCCTCTACCTCCTCCATCTCCTCTTTTGGCTCCCTCTCTTCCACCTGCTCCATCTTCTCGCTGTCGTCCATCTGTATCAACTCCCTATGATGCTCTCCTTTATCGCCTTCACCTCTTCTGCAACACCATCCCCTATATGGGCCCCAAAGAGCCTTTCTTCATCCGGAAGCTTTTCCTCTCCGTGCGGTATCTCAAGACCAGCATCCAGAAGACCCTTGAGGGTTGCAAAGACCCTAGAGCCCTTCACAGGCACGTGAAGGCCGATGTCCAGGACGGCCTTCTCAACCCCTTTCTCCACGGCCTTCTTTCCAGCGAGAAGGCCGGTCAAGTAGGCAGCGGGAAGGTTCTTAAGAGATCTCTTCCATCCCAGTTTCACCAGGTCTGATGACAGGGCTGTAGCTAGGACCCTGTCCCCTTCTGGATGGTATTCTATAATCTGTACAATCACCTTTCTGTTGGTGACCCTAACAACCGCTCTGGGGAGGCCTGATTTGAGAAGTCTCAGCCTGTAGCGGTAGTCTGTCTTCCCCTCCCTTCTTCTCCGGAAGGGGACGTGGTACCTTGGTCCAGTTGCCATTCATTACACCTCCTTTATACTCTCAGGTGGCTTCAGGAATGCCCCCTCAGCTGCCAGATGTTGATTCATGTGAGCCACAGAGCGGAAGACTCCTCCGCCGGCATGGCGGTAGTATTTCCGGTAGGTTTCCGGGGAGATTATGCCGTTGTCTCTGTACATCTTTAGGGTTCTCCTTAAGGGTCTAATGGTGTTTATCCACCTTCTCTTTCTCGGATACCTGGCATATTTCGCACCTTTTCTGGAGCCGGGACCTCTTCTTCTTCCCTTTCTTCTCTGTTCCATCATCTTTCTGGCCCGGCCTCTGGAGATTCCCTTCTTCTGCTTCTTTCTGATCGCCCCTTCCTTAATGAGCCTGCGAACGTCCTCTCTGGTCACTGCCTCTACAACGTCCTCCAGCCTGTAGGGGTCTATATACACCCTGTTTACACCACACTTCAGTATGGATGCTGCGAGCCTTCTCTGATACCTCACATCCACCATTTCACAATCCCCCCCTGTTAAGAACCCTCAGATTCATCTCATCTGCCCTTGCAATGATCTCCCTTCTCTTTCTTGTCCCTACCCCGTGGGCGATTCTAACAGCCTGTTTCTTGGGGTCAAGCCCTTCCAGCTCCTTTGGGTTATGGACAAGTACCTCCTCAAACCCCGATGGGTGTCTTCCCCTAACAGCCCTTGGGCCCCGGTAGCCCACTTTAACCCTGGGCGGCCGATACTTAAGCCCCTTCCTCATCTTTGAGGTCAACCCCCGGGGGCGCCTCCAGACCTTTTTAATCCTTTTATATCTGAACCACTCCTGCCTGTAGAAGTTGGGTTCCTTCCTCTTTCTGAGTGAGCGTACCCAGAGGTTCCATTTCTCCTCATCTGAAAGTTCCGGCTTGATCTTGTTTATGGGGAACTGTGAGGTCTCCTCCTCAACTTCATCGTTCTCTTTCTTCTCCTTTGCCATTTCAACCACCCTTGGAGACGATGTATATCCCGTCCTGGAATACCCTAACATCAAAGTTTTTAACCTTGGTAGCCCGTTCAATGTTGGCTGCAGTCTGCCCCACCTTTTCTCTGTCTATACCCGTAAGCGTTATTGTATCGCCTGATATGTTTACCTTAACCCCGGGGAGTATTTTAGCAACCCTGGGATGCCTCTCCCCCAAGAAATTTTCAATGTAGAAAAGGTCCTTCTTCACAGAGATTTTGACGGGGAAGTGGGAATAAACCAGTTTCATCTTGTACTCAAACCCCTCCTTGACGCCCTTGATCATGTTCTTCACATGGGCCTGCCACGTACCCACAAGAGCTGCCTCCTTCTTCCGTGGGAGCTCACAATAGATCTTAACCTGATTGTCCTCTACTGTCATCCTCAGACGAGGGTGGGAAAACCTTCTGACGTTTTCTCCCAGAGGACCCTTGACCCGTAAGGTGTCCCCTTCTAAAGTAACCTGAATCCCCTCGGGGATTTCAACCACCCTTTCCACATAGGCTGTTCTCACCATATAAACCACCTCTAATATACGTAGGCCAGCAGTTTTCCCCCTGTATTGAGTTCTCTAGCCTTGTTGTTGGAGATTATCCCGCGGGTGGTGGTGAGCACCAGAACGCCGAAGTTCTGGGCAGGTAAGTATCTCTTCTCCCACTTCTCAATCTCCTTTATTTTCACGGCGTATCTTGGTTTTATAACGCCACAGTTGTTTATGTTGCCGTTCAACATAACCTTGAACACACCCGCCCTACCGTCCTCAATGAACTCAAATTGTTCTATGTATCCATAGTCCTGAAAGACCTTCAACACTCTGCCTATAAGTTTTGAAGCAGGCTTGATGTAGCATACCTTCTTTCCTGCTCTCTCTGCATTTTTCAGCTGGGAGAGGGCATCTGCCAGAGGGTCCATTTGCATGTCTTCTCACCCTCCTTTAAGAGTATTTTTTGAAGCCCAGCTCAGGAGCAAGTTCTCTGAAACACTGCCTGCAGAGGTGAAGACCGTATCTTCTTACGATCCCCCTCTTCCTCCCACAGCGCACGCAACCCACCTTCCTGCCGAACTCCTTTTTCTTCTCAGTCCCTTTCTTTTCATTATCGTCGCTCATTCCACCACCTCCACGTTGAACTTCTCTTTCAAATACTTCTTGGTGATTTCCGGGTTGAGTCTGTGACTCTTACCAACTTTACTTTTCTTTCTTCTTCTCAGGGAAACCCTCCTACCTGGTCTGGAGAGCGTGACACATATGTCCATTCCGAATATTCCAATGTCTGGGTCATATTTCATTCCCTCAAAGTCCGTATAGTCCGATATCCCAAAGGAGAAATTACCCTCCTGATCAAAGGAATACCCCATGATTTTGTATTCCCTCACCCAGAAGGCCCTCTTGAGGAAATCCACAGCTTTCTCCCCTCGCAATGTAGCCTTCACACCAATTGGCATCTTCTTTCTTATCCCAAGCTCCTTATTTGTGGTCTTAGAAAGTGTCTGTATTGGTTTTTGGCCTGTCAGAAGCTCAATGACCTTCCCTGCCCTTGCTAGTTTCTCCCCAGCCTCCCCCACACCAATGTTGATTACGACCTTCTCCACCCTTATCTCCCTCATTGGGTTGTCCTCTGCCATCTCATGCCACCTCCTTTTCCACCACCTTCACCTCTGGAAGGCTTAGTACAGGGCTTTTACCACCAACTACAAAGACGTAATCTTTGATTGTGGTGAATCCCTCCTCAAAATTCACTACGTTTGGAAGAGGTGAACGTGTTACCTCATAGCTTTTGATCCTGCCAATCTCGCCTACGTGTGCCCCGCCGATTAGATATGCCATCATTCCCTCGCGGAATGGAATGTGTTCTAGGATCTCCTGAGATGGAACGGCTATTTTGAGGACATCTCCCGTCTTGTAAACATCCTTGTTCTTGGGAATAAGAATATTTCTTCCATCGTGAAGGTTCAACTGTATATTCCCCCCTTTAACCGTGGTTTTATTTTCTATTCTGCACAATTTCCAGCGTGCCTCCGCCTCCTCTATCTCTTTCAGGGTCACCCTGCCATGGCGGTCGAGGAAGACCCTATAGTGCTTCTTGATCTTGGGCAGGAAAACCACGTCCATAAGACCCACCGGGAACTTCCTATCCTTCCTTACCACGCCGTCCACAACGACCTGGCCCTGAGAGAGGATCTTCCTAGCCTCTGCAGCTGTTGTGGCCTCTTTTAATATATCCCTCAACACCACCAGCAATGGTAGGGATCTATCTGTGGGGTGAGGGCCCGGTCTTGGTTTTACCGCCCAGAAATGGGTCTTTCTGGGTATGGGCCAGGACCTCGGGGTCGTGTATCTTTTCATATTTCTTTTCATTCACCCTCCTCCTTAACACTCTTGAACTTCTCCTTTCTTAAGGGATCTGACAGGTCAAGTTTCGTTATGACGATGTTTGACGGATGGATCCACCGGGGTACGAGTTTACCATCGGGCTTCTGTAATGTAGCCCCTTCAATGGTAACCCTCCTTTTCTTTAGACTGACTTGGAGGACCTTCCCTTCATGTCCTTTAAGACCCCCCCTAACTACTTTAACAACATCTCCCTTTCTCACCACTGTTCTTTTGACGGGAAGGTTCCCATATTTTTCAGGGTCCAGCCTCACTGTGAGTGTATGGCGGGCCAGGTGTTTTGGCATGTTGAAATGAAACTTTCTCTGTTTTCTTGGATGACTTGATTGCACTCTCACCATCTTCATCACCTCACAATATTATGGATGCGGTGGCGGCTATTCTGCTCCACCTCTCTGCTGCCTCTCTTGCCACCGGTCCTTTTATCTCGGATCCCTTTGTGTCACCATTGGGGTTTGTCAGAACCACAGCGTTGTCCTCAAAGGACACCATGGTGCCATCTGGCCTTCTATACGGTCTCCTCTGTCTTATTACAACAGCGGGAAAGAGCTGTTTTCTCATCTCTGGGGTCCCCTTCTTTACAGATACCAGCACCATATCCCCCACGCCGGCAGAGGGATATCTCCTGTGTACCCCATGATATTTTAATACCTGGATTATCCTGACAACCTTTGCACCTGTGTTATCGGCACAGGTAACGTAGGCCCCCACGGGGAGGCCACGATGCTGTCTTCCTGCGATCCCCTTCATCTCTACATCCTCCCTATTACCACAAAGGAGACGTGTTTGCTCAATGGCCTGCACTCCATAATTTTCACCCTGTCGCCCACCTCCAGATCAATACAGGGCGGCCAGTGGGCGAAATATTTGGAGGTTCTCTTTTCATATCTTTCATATTTTGGAATATAATGCAGTCTCTCCCTCTGGACCACTACAGTCCCCTGCATTTTTGTGGAGACCACAACAGCATCTATTATCTGCCCTCTTACAGAGAGTGTGCCGTGGAAGGGACAGTTTGGATCATTACATTCTCTGTCCGGTGGTGGGACATCCACACCTATGTCCCTGTACTTAACCTTTGGAGCGGCCTTTTTCTTGGGAGACTTCTTTGGTCTCCTCTTCACCTGCACCTTCTTTTTCATCTGTACTTTTTCAATCTCCTGAGCGTGAATCTCAGGCTTGTATCTCTCCTCCTTCTCCTCCTTAGCCTCCTCAACCCCTTCCTCTACGTCCTCCTTTTTCTCCTCCTCGTCTATCCAGTGCATCTATCACACCTCTTTCTTCATCCTTTTTGATAGGTATCTGTCTACTTTTTTCAACCTCTCATAATGGCGGTAAATCAGGAGATCCCCTTCCATAACAAGATCACCTAACCGCTGCAGAGAGTCTTTGGATGGATGCCCATCCTTCCACCCTACAATTCTAAACCTCAGCCCTTTCTTCGGTACGGATATCTCTACCTCCCCCTCTCTAAGGCGCAGGGTCTTCTGCGTCTCATCTATTATCCAACCCCCTCTCCCCACAAGGGATGGATCCGTGGAGCCTTCAATTGTTATTTTCAATCCTATCACCTCTCCACCGTAAAGCTGAAGCAAGTCCTTTTTTCTCATTCCTCCACTACCTCTTTGTATCCTTTCTCCCTGAGGATGTTTATTACCTTCTTCTTATGGTCGCCCTGCAGCTCTATTGCCCCCTCCTTTACCGTACCCCCCGCTGCGCACCTGGTCTTAAGCTCCTTAGCCAGAGATTCAACGTCTATCTCAGATGGGTCAAATCCCGTGATTATGGTGACCACCTTTCCGTATCTCCGCTTCTGCGTGCTCACCTTTATCTCCTGTTGTTCTCTGGCTATCTCCTCACACACACACAGGTCTTTGGGCAGGCCACAGCGGGGACATATTTCAACCATTAAATCTCGCCCTCCTCATGCATGATGGTCAGGAGTCTGGCAATGTCTCTGCGCACTGTTTTTATCCTCCCGGGATTAACAGGAGCACCCCCCATAGCCGCCATCCCCATCTCCCGAATATACTCCTCCCTCAGTTCCCGGAGCTTCTTCGCACGCTCTTCGGGCTTCATTGCCCTTATCTCATCAGCCCTCAACTTTGCCATCTTCCTTCACCTTCTCTTCTTCATTTACCCCCTTTTCTCCCACCTCCCCTTCTTCTTTCTTTTTAACATTAGCTTTCTTTCTCTCCTCCTTCTCCTCCTTAGCCTCCTCAACCCCT
>JAGHBW010000189.1 GCA_021160765.1 Thermoplasmata archaeon | reverse complement strand
GTATATGTCAGTGACCATCATGAACTCACCCTTTTTGCTGAAGGAGAGGTCCAGGGCAAGCTTACCGGATATCCTTGTTGAGGTCCCGAGGTGGCTTAGAAGTGTGTTCCCCACCCCAAAATCGTCTGCCAGAAATACAACCCCACCTGAGCTCAGAAACTCAGATAAAAGGTCCCCTTCCCTCTCTGTGAAGGGCAGCTCTGGATTGATGATCACAACCGAGTCCCGCTCAGGGTCAAGCCGCCACCTCTCCGGCGGGAGCTGGACAATCTGAAGAGAGGTTCCTGTTCCGCGGAGGGTGAAGGTGGGCTCCAGGCTGCCAAGGTGGTAGGACCTGACAGCGAGGGAGGAGCATCCGTTCCAGGATGTGTTGAAGATGGAGAAGTCCTCATCTGATGTGACAACAGGGATGGAGAGAGGTAGGGTGATAAGTAGTACCCCCAGCCCCACAACCACTGCGTAAGTGTAGAGCTGTTTCACTCTTTCAAGCACTCCCCTCACCCCCCGTAACTACAGAGACTATCTCCCTCATTCTGCGGAGATGTTCCTCATCCCCCCGGGGGCTGTACACATATATCTCAAACAGCTCCACAAACCTCCTCAACTCCTCCATTCTATCCCCCGCCACTTCACCCAAGGCACCCATAAACTCCCTGGGGGTCATGTACTCGTGAACCTCCGCACCCCTCTCCCTGGCCCAGCGGAAGAGATCCCAGTAAAGGAGGAAGACCTCCTCCACCTCCTTCGTCTCCTCCTCTTCTTCCTCCTCAGCCTCCTCCTCTTCTTCCTCCTCAGCCTCCTCCACCACCTCGGAAACCGCCTCCGTCATCCGCTCTCGTCCCCTCATGAAATAGAGGTAGAGGAGAAGAATTGAAACACCCCAGACGATCACCAGGGCTATCTCAAGAAATCTCGTTTTATCCTGAGGGCTCTTTGGAAGAGGTACGGGTATGTATGGTGGGGGTGTGATGTGATCATTCCCACCTGTGGAGACGTTCTTCTCCGCAACCTTACCCCCTTCAGAGACCTCCTCTCTGGTGTAGTTAAGCACTACAATGACTATCGGGGGGCTCCTTGAATCCCTGTAAACCGGGTCCTGAGCCCTGTAAACGGCCCAGAGGAGGTACTCGCCGGGGGAGAAGTCCACCCACCTTAAGGTTATGTTAAAACTCCATGAGGGGGAAGTGAGGTTTTTCATATAAGCAAGGGGGGAGGTGATGAGGGATACGATCCTCCCCGGGGGGGCTCCCTTAACAGTTATGTTTATTGTTGAGTTTTTGTAGAGGGTGGTGGAGTTGGCCTCCAGGGTGAGCAGCAGGGGAAGGGAGATGTTGATGAAGAAGGGGGTGGAGTCCGTTGGTGCGTGATATTCGTCACCGGGGAAGTGGAGGTATACTGCGTGAAGCCCGTACTCCTCAATTACTAGTACCCCTGCCCCCTCCCCCTCAACGTCCTCAACAAATTCATCGCCAACGTACATTTGAGCTGTGAGGGGATCCCCCCAGAGGTCCACTGCTGTGAAGGTGTAGTTTATCCTCTCCCCCGGCACAGCGTAGTTTTTCTCAACGAAGATGGAGAGACTGGCTGGTATAAGCGTAACCTGGAACGACACGTTAGATGTCATGTTTCCCATTGTTGCCCTTACGTAATAGCGCCCCGGGGTGGTGTTCAGGGGTATCTCAAAGACACACGAGAAGGTACCAGAGGGGGAGACTGGCACCTGAAGGGTTTTGTTGAGAGCTGTTATGTTCACAACCCACCCCGCAAGAGGCCCCCTGCGGTAGGCGTACCCATGCACCTCCACCCTGTCCCCCAGGGGGTAGGAGCTCCTGCTGATGTATATGAAGAAGCCCTCAACTGTGGTGTTGCTGAACTCCTCAAGGAACCTCCTGTAAATGCTCACCATCTCCACTGCTCTCTCAACAGAGCTGTTTTCAATGTGGGCCCCCTGGCTCTCAACCCTTTTTATGTCATCAAGAACCTTGCTCATTGTGGAGTTCAGCATCCCGTACCTCCCCCACGCATCCTTCAGCCGAACGACGTTATGCATCTTGACAGCATCCTCTAAGGAGAGAAGGAATGAGTGATGGGTGGTGTAAAGGTCATTGAGGTCCTGAGAAAGTGTAGCCATTTCAGTAATGAAGCTGAGAAAGTGTGATGAGAATAGGGCTGAGAAGTTCCGTATGGCCTCCTGAACCTGAGCAACCTCCATCAAAACCTCCTCAGCGAATGCTCCTTGCTGAGTGATGTTCCAGCCTGCCAGGATCTCCGAGCCGTCCAGCCTTCCATTTCCGTTTCTGTCGTACTCCCACATCATGTAGAAGAGGGATTCTGAAGAGAGGTTGGACAGATGCTCTATTTCCTCCGTGAAGTTTATCCTTTGGTAGATTTGGAGAACTTCAGTCGCCAGCCATTCCTTTACCTGCTCTATGGCAGATGTTAGGGTGTTGTTCCCCACACCCTTCAAGATAAGATCCCTGTGAGAGCTGTTGAGCTCCTCAATCCCCCCCACCATTCTTTGGACTATGCCTAAAGAGGTATAAGCTGCCTCAACGCGCTCATAAAAGTTTCCACCGGCAGAGAGGGACCTCATCTGCACCAGGTTGGGGTACTCCTGAAATATCCCCAGAAGAGTTCTGTACTCGCTGACTACCTGTGGAACCACCTGAGAGAGTTCATCACGAAGGCCCCCACCAGCGGTAGTGTAGGCGGAGGAGAACGCTGCTGATGCTTTTGAGAGGTTCCCAACTATCTCCCCTCCGGTGGGCATTCTTAACAGGCTAAGTGCAACATCCCCCTCATAGCACATAATTGCCGGGGAGAGTACCTGCAGGAGAAACGGCGGAACAACGGTTTTTTCCACCATCCCACCCACCACCCTCAGCGCCTCCTCCATCCTGGATGTGTTGTATGCGCTGGAGATGTTCTGAAGTGCCCCGGGGAGGGCTTCAACCCCTTTAAGTACCCTCCCTTTAGCCTCATTGGCCGCTCTGTATATATCATAGGTGTATGTTAGATTCTCAACCGTTGATGCTGCCCCCTGAAGAAGTGCACTGTAAGGAAGGGTGAGGTTCCTGTAATCCGCCAGATACTCATTCAGATCAAGGTATCCGTCAACTATGTCCAGAAGAGGGGTGTAGAGGGAGGAGAGGTTCTCAATCTCCATCTTTATTATGGTGTAGGAGGGCACCTCCGGGTTAACCTCCTCAAGGGTCTTGAAGGCGCTCTCAATAGCCCTTTTGAAATATGTTAGATTCTCCCGTGCGCCCTGCAGGTCCCCCTCCGCAGCCGCCATGGCAGACGCTTCTGCCTTGCTGAAGGCGGCGGATAAGAAAAGATGAACGATCTGGATGTTCATCTGGGCTCTGTCATAATCCTCATGGGAGATCTCCCCCTCTATCTGAGGAAAGAGGAGGACAGTTAGGATTAGGGTGGTTAATAGAGCCCTTCGCATCGCTGGATAATTTTTGAGCACCTATTTATAACCTTTCGCAACCTTTATCTATTTTCATCTCACTCTCCCGCTGAATGAAAAAGAACCTGGACGCTAAAGACCTGATGGGGATCGGAGTCCTTGTCCTTTCAGTTTACCTAATCCTGAAGCTTCAGGACAAGCGCTATGGCTTCTCCCTCCTGATACTCTCCCTCATGTACCTTGTAATCAGGGAGAGGGGTCGGATCCCATACTCCTCTGCTGTCGCACAGGAGGTAGCCCTTCATGAGGGAAACCTCAGGGTTATCAAAGCCCTGAACCTTAAAGGAAACGCCATATTCGTTCCACCCCGGGGGAGGATCAAAGAGGACAAGGTCTTCATACCGCTCATGCGGGGGGGAAGGAGGGTTCCCAACCTCACCGACGAGGACGTTTTCAACCCGGGACTTTTCGGGACGGAAATGGGTGTTATGCTACCCTCGCCAGGGAAGGAGATCTTAAGGGACCTTGAGAATTCCGGAACCCTCAATACTGATTCCATCGGTTCTGAGGAGGCTGAAGCCCTTGTTGAACCCTTTCTGGGGGCGGAGGGGCTGTTTGATACAGTAAGAATCTTTGACAG
>JAGHBW010000205.1 GCA_021160765.1 Thermoplasmata archaeon | reverse complement strand
CCACACATCCACTGCATAGACCTTTCCACTTGAAGCGAGTTCTGCAAGTGGTAGCGTATGATACCCTATGGCACACCCAACCTCTAGAATCTTCTCGTTCTCTTTCACACCACATTCCCTGAAGAGTTCTAAAGGATCTTCAAACAGGCCCTTCACCCGGTAGATTACCCTTACCAATGAGAGTTTCAGGGACATGTGGTCATCTCTTTCTTTTAAAGAGCCCTTTAAGCTCACTTCTGTATAATTTGTAATTTACCGCGAAGTGCAAAAGAACAGGCCAACCATGATGAAACCTGTTATGTCGTGGAGGAGAGTCAACTGCTCTCTTCCCCACAGAAGAAAATTCCAGCCCTCCTCCCTTTCCACCCTCCAGTAGGGGCGAAGTAGAGAACAACACCAGTAAATGAGACAAGAACAGCCACCACAAGAAGGAGTGTTAATATTATAGCCCTCAATTTTACAACGTTTGACATCTTTCACACCTCCTTTTCTACGCTTTAAAACATCAGGGCACCTCTCCAAGGTAATATATCCCAAACAGCCCATCGGGATAAGGCTCTTTTCTACATAGTGCAACTCCAACCTCCATCGCTCCATCCCCATCATAGTCATCAACGTGCACGTCCCAGCTGAACGAGTCGTTCCCCCAAAGAACTGTGGAATAGTCCAAGGAGAAGAACCCATCAAATTCTTTCAACTTCCCCTTCTGATTCAGAAACAGAACAAGATCTCCTATCGCAAAGTAGGTTCCGTCCTCCCTCTTGACAGTCCTTCTGACAATGTTGATCACAACATCGTCGTATCCATCACCATCTGCGTCTAGAACTGCTGGATGGCTATAAGAGTATTCGTAGTTGATCTCAGCCATGAACCTGTCGGAACAGTGTGTGCCCCGGAGCTCCCACACACCGTTCACATATCTCAATGTGGCTACCCCGCTCACTCCAAAAGACCTTCTCTGTGAGTTCGCCCTGCACTCAAAGACGAAGTCCTTAACACCATCGCCATCCAGGTTCGCCTCTTCAACCCATCCAAACCCGATTCCTATCAAATCCCTCCTGAAGACTTCCTCAAACCTGTAGGTGCGGTTCAATTCAATGGGAAGCCTTTTGAAAACCCTTACACTGCCCCCAAGAATCTCGTTGTCCGAATCATAATATGTCAGGGATACAACAAGGTCTTCTAGACCATCGTGATTGTAATCCAGAACACCAACACCGCCTACATAGGCTGTTCTGGCGCCTGGGAAATCAGATGGAGAGAAAATCATCTCCTCCTCTCCCAGATAGAGGTGTTTGAAGTAGAAGGGTTCATGAGGATAGGTCATATCGGAGTCCATCCTCCCCGGGGATGTATATCTGTAATCCACAGAGTTAAAAGTAGATGATGGTTGCTGAAGGACGTAAATCCTACCGTCCACCTCACCATGGGACTCGTGCAGGGTTGATACAATGAAATCCATCAAACCTCCCTCAGGAGTTCCTCGGAAAGAGGAAGAAACGGGGTAAACTAACATTATAGCTGCCCTCCTTGAGGAGATCTCCTCCCCCCACCTCCCCCATATGAGGGGGTTTGCTACAAAGCCCTTACCCTTCACGTAATCAATGTATATCGCCCCCGGGAAGGGTATAGTATCGCTTCCGTTTCCATGAGCAGGGGGAAAATTCACTGCATCGGCGTAGGTTATAATCTCATCTATTCCGTCTCCATCAAAATCCCCGGAGGTCAGACCTTTAACAGGCCATCCACCGTCCATTCCCCTTACGTGGTTGAGGGAGGGGTCAAATTTAGGATGTAGCACCTCCATCCTCCACTTTCCACCTGCCCTCCTGTGTATGAATACACCAACGGCAGAATGGCTGTAAGAACCCACCACCTCATATTCACCATCCCCATCAAAGTCGCCGTAGCAGAAACACTGCTGGTAGTCCTCTTTGGTACCCCTGCCCATCCGGTGCCATCCTTCTGGAGGTGGAAGATAGTATTCCCTCCCATCCCTTCCTCCCCCCTCTGATCCGAATAAAAAATAGCCAAGGAGAGAGCCAGATAGGAAGGACAATACCAAAAAAATTGCCACAATTGGCTTCACTTCATCAACTCCTTATAAACCATGTTCAGTTTCTTCGCAGTTCTTTTCCAGGTAAATTGTCGGGCGTAGCCAATTATTTTCTCCCTATCCCACCCTCTCGTCAGACCCTCTAGGATCCCCTCTGCTAGGCTCTCCGGATCTGATGGGGGGACCAGAAGTCCGTAACTTTCACTTGTTATTATTTCCTCACTTCCACCATTCACAGTAGCAACTGCTGGGGTTCCACAAGCGAGGGACTCTAATACTACAAGGCCAAAACTCTCATAAAGGCTCGGAAAAACGAAGAGGTCAGCAGCACTCATCCAGTAAGGAATCGCCTCATCCTCAACATATCCTATTAATTTAACCCATTTTTTAAGTCCCTTCTCCGAAATCATCTTAAGAAGCTTCTCTCTCATTACCCCTTTCCCACCTATGTACAGAATAACGTCTCTTCGCCTCCTGACAACGTGTTCCAT
>JAGHBW010000204.1 GCA_021160765.1 Thermoplasmata archaeon | reverse complement strand
TCAGAGGCATGTCTCCATCCAGTGGGGCAGGGGGCGAAGATGTGCATGAAGGTTGGTCCCTTTGTCTCTAAGGCCTTCTTCACCTTTTTCTGAAGGTCTGTGAAGTACGCAATGGTTGCTGTTGCTACGTATGGTATGTCGTGGGCCGCAGCGATAGCTGCAATGGGCTTTTTCGGTCTCTTCTCCCCTATGGAATATTTGCCCGCCGGAGAGGTGGTTGTTGAGGCGCCAAACGGGGTTGAGGAGCACCTCTGAATCCCCGTGTTCATGTACGCCTCGTTGTCAAAGGTGAAGAATTTCACGTCGTGTCCACGTTCAAGCATACCGGACAGCGCTTGCAGGCCAATATCAAAGGTTCCTCCATCACCGGCGAAGGCTAGAACGTTCACCCCCTCCTTTTTCCCCAATTTCTTAAGAGCAGCCTCTATCCCAGAGGCAACGGCAGCTGCATTTTCAAACGCCACGTGGATCCACGGGATGGCCCATGAGGTCTCCGGATACCCAGTGCTAGCAACCTCAAGGCAACCAGTGGCATTGGCCACTATTGTATTCGGTCCAGCTACCATAAGGATCTGTCTAACAGCGGTCATCTCACCGCAGCCGGCGCAGCCGCGATGTCCAGAGGTAAACAGCTCTTTATCCGTATTTCTAATTATTACTGTCATCTTACTCACCTCCCGGGGGGACCTCTTCAGGGTTGATGTTCACCCACTTGACCCATGGGGAGACCTCACCACTCTCTGCTTCTTTTAGTGCGGTCTCTGCGATGTACTTGAAGTCCTTCTGAGTTATGTCCCTACCGCCCAATCCGATTATGAAGTCCGATATGAGTGGCCGTTCTTTCTCGTTTATGAAGGCTGTTGCGATCTCTCCGGCCACAGGTCCTCCAAAACCAGGGGAAATAGCCCTCTCGGCCACAGCTATGATCTTTGCGTTCTTTGTCAGCTCCTTTATTTCCTTGAAGGGGAAGGGACGGAATGTTGTTATCTTAACCGCTCCCACCTTCATACCCTCCTTTCTCATCCTCCTCACGGCATCCCGGAGGGTTCCAGATGCTGAGCCCATGCTGACAATAACAACATCCGCATCCTCTGTCATAAAGCCAGAAACCCTCTTATACTCCCTTCCAAAGCGCTTTTTGTACTCTTCAAAGACCTCGTCAATCACCTTGTAGGAGTTTTCAATAGCCACCGTCTGTGCCCACTTGAACTCCATGTATGAGTCGGGGGTGGCAAAGGAACCGAAGGTCATGGGTCTTTTAACATCCAGTGTATATGGAGGATTATATGGTGGGAGGAAGTCATCAACCTCTTCTTGTGATGGGTAGTCCACAGGCTCCATAGTATGTGTCAGTGTGAAGGCATCAAGGCCTATCATTGCAGGGAGAAGGACCCTCCGATCCTCTGCGATTCTGAAGGCCATTAGCATTAAATCAAAGGCCTCCTGATTGTTCTCGGCGTAGAACTGCATCCACCCAGAATCCCTTTCCGCCATTGTATCCGAGTGGTCGGCCCATATGTTAATGGGTCCAGAGAGCGCCCTGTTCCCGATGGCCATTACTATAGGAAGCCTCATGGAAGAGGCGATGAAAAGTATCTCATGCATAAGAGCCAGACCCTGCGAGGCTGTGGCCGTTGCAACTCTTGCACCGGCTGCGGAGGCTCCCACTGCAGCGCTCATTGCGGAGTGTTCAGATTCAACGAGAATCATCTCGGCGTCCAGCTCCCCATTGGCTATGTATTCTGATATCTTCTCCGGGAAAAGCGTTGAAGGGGTGATGGGGAAGGCTGGCACCACCTCAACCCTGGCCATCTTCGCTGCCAGGGCTGTAGCCATATTACCACGTATGATCTCTTTCATCTCCATCACTTCTCCTCATACACCATCTCTATCGCCTTAACAGGGCATTCAGCGGCACATATTCCACAGCCCTTGCAGTAGTCGTAATCTATTCTGGCCACCTCCTTCACAATCTCCTT
The DNA here is from genome assembly GCA_021160765.1 of Thermoplasmata archaeon. Taxonomy (GTDB): domain Archaea; phylum Thermoplasmatota; class Penumbrarchaeia; order Penumbrarchaeales; family EX4484-36; genus EX4484-36. The sequence goes on along the minus strand of JAGHBW010000204.1, from coordinate 3,054 downwards.
CACCTCCCCCCGAACCTCCTTCTTTACGGTGACCTTCTCCATCCTTATGGCAGAATCGGGACAGTACATGTAGCAGAACCAGCAGCCAATGCATTTATCCTCGTTCACAACGGGTTTCATTGTTCTCCAGCTGCCTGTTTTGTACTCAAGTGCTGAACCCGGGTGGGGGTTTACAGCTCCAAGGTATATTTTAACCATCTCAATCACACCTCCTCTTTAAAGCCCTTTCACGGCCTTGTAGGCCATCTCTGCGGCTTTTACATTCTCCTCCTTCTTCACAGGGGAGAGCTCCCTAACCGCTTCAATCACGGATTCCAATTTCACAATTCCACTGACCCTTGCGAAACTCCCTATAATTGCGGTGTTCACTATGGGGCTCATGGGTGTCCCCAATCCGTTCTCCACAGCTATTGTGGTGGCGTCCACTGTGTAAACCTTGTAGTTGCCCAGATTAAATTCTTCTGGGTTTTTCTTTGTGTTTATAATCACGGGGCTTCCATCTTTGAGTCCCTCTGTGACGTTCACTACCTCCATCAGGGTCGGGTCCAGAACAACAACGAAATCCGGGTTGTATATCAGTGTCTTTACGTCAATAGGCTTCTCATCTATTCTTGTGAAGGCCATCACCGGTGCACCTCGCCTCTCAACACCGAACATGGGAAAGGCCTGCACCTCCTTTCCCTCTTTGAAGGCCGCTACGGCGAGAATGTTAGCCGCAGTTACAGCACCCTGGCCTCCTCTTCCGTGAAACCTTACCTCATACATAGCATCACTCCTTGACTTTTCTCCACCTTTTACCCCCCGCCGTCCCATAGATGACGCTCTAATAAAACTTTCCCATGCACTCCACACCTCGGAAGCACACATTCCGTGCATATTGAAACGCGCTAAAAACTTTGGGGCTTAGAACATAATATCGTCCAACTCCGGATGGTTCCATCTCTCAGAGTAGAAGCGCAGTATTGATGAGGGTATGTACCCAAGAAGAATGTTTGACCATGCAAGTTTTTTGAACTTCACCTCTGGGGAGTAGGAGGATGTATCCCCTATTTTCTCCGCCACGTCGTTGAAATTAAACCCGAGAAGAATTATGCGCTCAGCGCCGTAGTGGTGGGCGAGAAAGGCAGCCCTATCGCCATCTGTGAAACCGCCGAAATTAAAGAGGTCATCAAAGGAGGTGGGATCTGTCTGCGTGGTGCCCAACACCTTGCCGTGAAACCTTGGAACGACATCCCCCAGTTTTCCTATATTGTCTCCGTGGGAGTGAACCACTATTATAGAGCCGAGGTTGTTTGCCTCAAGAATATCATCTATTATTCCGTCCAGGTCTGTAACAACTATGTCTGGGACTATTCCCCTCCTGAGAAGCTCCGTGGTTGCGCCATCGGCGCTTATAATTATGTCCTCTCTGACACCCTTCTCAAGGCTCTTTCCTTCATTTTCATATTCGCTTTGAAGCCTATCCAGTTCCATGGATAGGTCTGGTCCTGCTCCCATGACATAAACCCTCCTCCCGCCAATGATCTCCTTTAAATGCCTGTTGGTGTCTGCGAAATTTTCTATTCTCCTGTTCTCTTTAAGCAGTGCTGAGAGGCTACGGGAGGAGGCCTCATCCTCGCTCCAGTTTAGGCTAATATCCCGTTTTATGGCTTTGTAAAGAGCCTCCCACTCCTTCCATTCCATTTTAATCACTCCCTTGCTTCAACTTTGCTTTTAACGGGGCTTCTCTCTCTGTATGTTCCCCTTAGAAGGAGTGTCCCAGCAGCGGTGAGGATTCCAACAAAGCTGTAGGTGAAGAACTCCTTAAGCGGAAGTGCAGAGCTTATTCCAAGGAGATAGGAGGAGAGCTCTAGAAAGGCTGCTGAGAAGAGGCCAGTGGTCAGGAGAAGAAGGGTCAAAACGAAGGAACCTTTGAGGATTCTTCCAGTTCTCAGATAGACGTCCACTGCGTTTCCCAGAACATAGATTACTCCGGCGCTTACCAGATACCAGAGGCTTCTTTCAAAGAAATGGTAGAGGAAGTAGACTATATCCTTCTCCTTTGTACCCACCTCCCACCCGATATACAGCGTCATGAGAAGAGGAACGACTGAAAGAAGGGTGGATATGATGTAAACATACCTTCTGCTCTGGAGCGTCACCCTTATCTCAAGAGAGATCCTTGACAGGGTATCTCTCAGGTTGAATATCCAGACGAGGAGATAAAGTCCTATAAAGGTAAGGATGGCACCATAGGCGAGATATACCATATTGAACAGGGTTAGGATGCCAAGCAGCAGGAGTGATATGGCTACTGGGGCGATTATCCTGTTTTTTATTTTCGGCTCTTTGATGGCCGAGAGTATGATATACAGGGTGCTCTCAATGTTCTCCTTTTGCTTCACAACAACCCTTGAGATGTGCTCTATGGGGTATTTGGCTGAAATCATGGGTACAATATACTCATCCTCCGCACCATCAGAGACAAGGACAACAGTATCGGGAGTGAACTTTTTTACCACTTCCAGGAATTGTCTCATCAGATTCGCGTCGGATTTTATTCCAACGTTTTTATCTCCGCATATTGTTGCTATCTCCACCTCTCTACCCATCTCTTTGTATTCCCCGTATTTTTTAAGCCCCATTAGAAGAACGTTAACATCTGAATCCTCCGGATCTGCTAGACCCAGAGCTATGGCAGCTTTCAGATTGGCCTTTCGGCCAACGATAGGGGACTTAACCTTTGCCTTAACCCCTAGGTCATCGTCCCTGTCCACGCAGAGTATTAGGGTCTTCATCTACCTGTCCTCACCTTTTTTCATGTTCCGTCAAATATTTAAAATCTTCCCGAGCAGATTTCTCAAGGAGTTTCAAGGAGATATTCCTTCAGTTTCCTTAAAGCTTTTCCTCTGTGGGACCTTCTGTTCTTCTCCTCTGTAGTCATCTCAGCAAAGGTCAACTCCTGGGGATTGTCCTCTTCGGGTATGAATATTGGATCGTATCCGAAACCGTCGTATCCCCTCTCCTCAAAACCGATCCTCCCCCTTACTACACTCTCAAAGAACAACATTTTAT
>JAGHBW010000014.1 GCA_021160765.1 Thermoplasmata archaeon | reverse complement strand
CAACGGGGTCCCAGCACTGAGAAATAAAGAGCTGATTCTGAAGGAGTGGTCCCTTGTATTCTTTGACGGAGGGGTATATCCATCCCAAATCGGCCTCTATTATCGCTTCCTTCTGGAAAGCGTGGATCACAAGGTCTCTTCTCAAGAATTTGTACTGGCCTTCCCCTATTCAGAGGAGTAGATCTCCTTTAATGAGAGACTCTGCGGGGGCTATTGGCACCATCTCAAAACATTCTATGCACCACCAGTACCATCTCACACGGCCGCAATAAGCATTGGGCTTCACTCGCTATAATCCACCCGAGAGGATAGAGTCCTTAAGAAAACGATGCCAGAATCCATAAAAGGAGCTCTACATACTATAAATAGATAATCCCCGTGGGCGAGAGCTATGTCTCTCCACTAACAGCTTTCGGATGCTCTAACACATCTCGCCCCTTTGAATCCCCTAACTTCAGAGGAGAGCCTACTACTTTGAAAGGAGCCTCTTCTCAAGGTATCTTATGATCTCCTCCGCCGGTATGTCCGCTATTGTTATCTGTGTGGTGTTCCCCACAACACCCTTTCCAGACCTTCTTGTGGTTATGACCCCCTGGGCGTCCAGCTCCTTTAAGTACTGCCAGAACTGTGTGTGTCCCAGCGGCTTTTTGGAGAGTTCCTCGCATAGAACCCTGTATTCCGACTCCAGCTCCCCTGTTGTGGTGTAGCTTTTGTGCTTCAGCAGCCTTGCGGCGGCCAGAAGTTGTATCTGCTGGTGTATGTTGAGGGTGTTTAGAAGGTCTTCAAAGATGTAAGGCTTTGTGAGCGCTTTAGCAGCCCTGGCATGTTCCGGTGTTACCCTCTCCTCACCCCTCTCCTCAGCAATTTCAGCCGCCCTTCCAAGGAGTTCAATGGCGAATCTAGCATCCCCCGTCTCCTCGCTCATGTCTGCGATTAGATCAGGGATGTCAGGATCAACCACCCCTGGGTAAAAGGCCAGCTCTATTCTCTGCTCTACAATGGTTTTCAGGGCTTCCCAGTTGTACTTCCCGAAATGAAGGAGGTTTGTCCTCTTGAATGTTGAGAGTGTTGAGGGGTCCAGGAAGTTCAGGGGGTTCTTCTGAGAGATAAGAATTGTTGAGACGGAGTAGGGGGTATCGTGCTCCTCCTGGAAGCGGGTGAAGTTATATATCAGGTCTGAGCCGCTCTTTTTGAGGAGGACATCCGCCTCGTCCAGAATTACAAGGAGGTGGCAGCGGCTTTTGGTCATGTGCTTCTTTATAATCCTCAGCATCTCCTGTTTGGAGAAACCCCTGTCGGGGAAGTGCTCGTCAAACTGGTTCAGAACCCCCAGAAGTACCATTGAATCTGTCTTTCTCTGCCTGCAGTTAACGTAAACAACCTTTATACATACCCCCGCCTCTATTCCCGCCTCCGTGAGTAGTTCAGAAAACCTTCTGGCAACAACGGTCTTCCCGGTTCCCACAGGCCCTGTCATGGCCACATGCTGGGGAATCCCGCTGTAGAGAAGGGGCCTGTACTTTATGGAGAGCTCTCTAAGCTTATCCTCCCTGAAAGGGAGCTTGTCCGGGACGTACTCAAAGGAGAGGGGCCGGTTGTCCTTTATTATGGCCCCCCTTGTAAAGAAGATGCCCTCAGGGCTCATACTCATTCAATATCCCCCTCTTCTTATATTTTTTTCTTCTCCCTCTTTACCCTCCTCTTTAAGCGGAGCACCACACCAGTAGCAGAAGGGCAGATCAGAGTCAACCATTCTCCCACATGAGGGACACCTGACCTTCTCTTTTGCACCCCTCTTTTTTGGGGGTTTCAGGGATGCTTTAAGCCACAGGATCCCAAGGGTGAGGATTATTACCCCGGAGGGGATAAAGCATCCGCCACCCTGCGGGGCGGATGCACCTCTCTCAGCCAGCAGGATTGCATGTGCCTGCCAGAGGAGCCCCCAGAAGAGAAGTACTCCACCCAGGGCAGTGAAAGACACCCCGAGAAATATCGCTGCATAGCGCATGTAAGGGTTTTTAAATTCTATTTCGCCTCCGCCACTCCCTTGCTCCTCTGCATCGCTGTGATGGGGAGAAACGCTCGGTCTGGGTGGAGGGGGGGGTTGAAACCCCCCTCTTCCCCCATTCCAAGGAACTGGTCCACTTCCTGCCGCACCAGAACTTCTCACCAAATATCATCACTCCTTGGCCAGGACAATTTATATTAACTCCTTTTTTTATTATCTACCCACCCGGGTAATGTACTGCAAGGGGCCAAGAGCATAAGGAGGTTTTACCCTATGAAGTTATTCTCTTTCTCCAAGAAGAAGATAGAGTTCAGGTCAATAAGGAGCGAGGATGAGGGGAGGATTTTTGACGCACTGGAGGAGGGCGGCTGGGTTATGATAGGAGACCCCTATACCTTCACTGATCCTTCAAGGAACATAAAAAAGGTCAGAAAGTTTGCAAGGGAGGAGGCGGAGGAGAGGGGGGCAGAGCTTTTGGTGGAGTCCTACGATTATTACATGTCTCACGCGGAGAATATGGGGCTAACCTACACCGCCTGGAGGAGGGCCACCCCGGAGGAGATAAGAAAACGTGCTGAGGAGAAGAGGAGGGAGGAGGAGAGGAAGAGGGCGGAAAAGGTGGCCAAAGGGGAGGTGGAGGTTGAGGT
>JAGHBW010000119.1 GCA_021160765.1 Thermoplasmata archaeon | reverse complement strand
CTCCATCTCAAACAGCGCAAAGTACCTTGTGAGGCTACCGTGGATTCTTTTTGAATGAATCTCAATTATATTGAAATGGTCCCCTATACTATTCACATCATCCTCCCTGTGCAAAACTAGCAGAACCTTCCCTCCTCTCTTTAAAATGGCAGGTAGTACCAAGAATAGGTCGTTTAGTGGTTTCCCTACGATTTTAGAGGCTCTTCCATAGGGGGGGTCCGTTGCGATTCCATCCACTTTAGTTGGAAGGAGTCCAGATAACTTTGAAACGGGGGAAGCTGTGCGAAACTCCACATTGATCCCGAAGTGCTTCAGGTTGATTATTGATCCCTCCACCATTTCTGGATCTGCATCTGCTAGGAATACCCTGTATCCAAGGAGGCCTGCCTCTAGGGCTATTCCCCCAGTCCCACAGAATGGGTCGAGGAAAACACCTCCAGGTGGGATTTTAAGAAGATTTACAGCAGCTCTAGCAACCCGGGGGTCTATGCTTATTGGCTTTTTGAAGGGACGGTACGTATTGGAGCGAAGAAGGATTGCATCATCCCTTCTCCCCGCAATTTTTAGAAGTATAGTCTCCTCCTCATCCATGTAGATAGCCCATCCCCCTCTCCCCTCCCCAGTCAATCTTATCCTCACATCCGCTCTTTTAAGATTCTCTTTAAGGTCCCTTATTCTCCCTCTAGCCTCTTCCACTCCTACCTCCTTTTTAACCCTCCAGACCTCTGCCGAAATTGTACCTTTCAAGGGCTTCTCTTCAGCCCCAACAGCTTTAGTTAATCCTGCCCTCTCAGCCCATTCCCCCGCACCCCCACAGTCCTCAACTGCGAGAGTTAGATAGTTTCCCTTTAATTTGATTCTCTCATACCCCACAGATAAAAGAGAGAGCAGGGAGAGCAATTCAGAGAGGGCAAGGGTTGGGTAGTCCCCAGAAAGCCTCACTGTAATCCTTCTTCTCCCACTTCTCATATGTCCACATCAATTCCCAGTTTCTCAGTCAGTTCCTTATACCTATTTCTTATGGTGACCTCCGTCACTCCCGCCACATCCGCCACTTCCCTCTGGGTCCTTCTCTCATTGCAAAGTATTGATGCAATATAGATGGCAGCAGCGGCCACCCCAGTTGGCCCCCTCCCGGAGGTCAACTCCTGCTCCTCTGCCTGTTTGAGGATCTCCACAGCCTTGGTCTGAACCTCTCCTGAGAGTTTGAGCTCGGAGCAGAAGCGAGATATGTAATCCTTCGGTGAGGTGGGCATAAGTTTTAATCCCAGCTCCCTGGTCATAAACCTATAAGTCCTGCCGATCTCCTTCCTTCCCACCCTTGAGGCTGCTGCGATCTCGTCTAATGTTCTAGGCACCCCACACTGCCTGCATGCAGCATAAAGGGAGGCCGCCACAACACCTTCAATGGACCTGCCCCTTATTAGATTCTTGTTTACTGCCTTTCTATATATCATAGCAGCGGTTTCTCTGACATTTCTTGGAAGGCCTATCCCGGAGGACATCCTCTCCAGTTCAGATAGGGCGAAGGCGAGGTTCCTCTCTGTGGCATTGGACACCCTTATCCTTCTCTGCCACTTCCTCAGCCGATAGAGCTGAGCCCTGTTCCTTGTTGGTATGGATTTTCCGTAGGAATCCTTGTTTTTCCAACCTATCTCTGTGGAGAGGCCCTTGTCATGAATTGTGAACGTCATGGGGGCACCGGTTCTAGCTCTCTTCTCCCCCTGCTCAGAGTCAAAGGCTCTCCACTCCGGTCCCATGTCTATGTAGTTATCATCAATCACAACTCCGCAGTCTCCACATATAAGTTCCCCACGCTGATAGTCCCTTATTAGATGAGTGCTTCCGCACTCGGGACACCGTGTGATCTCCTCCAGCTGCACCTTTCTCTTCTTCCCCTCATAGTGTTCTTCTGCCATGCTTACCACTCCCTTTCCTAGCAGGCCTTTTTCCCCCGGGTTTCTTATTTCTCTCCCTCTCAAGGTAGACCTCCCTGCCCAGAAAACGGTTCACCTCCGAAGATCCCTTCACTAGGCTTCTTACGATCACGTAGGGGGATGACACAGGGCCAACCACTTTAAGGACCTCTCCAATCTTTCTACCTCTGTGGTCTATTAAAATCTTCTCACCGTTATACCCACCTTTGAGTTTTACAATGAGGTCTCCTGTTCGGGAGATAGCCGTAAGAACACCGGGGTTTCTCATGGGGCCTCCTCAAAAAAAGTTTATTAGGCACTAACACCGGGTTATATATAAATATTGTGGTGGAAAACCCGAAAGCTCCTCTTCAATATATAACTATTGCGAAATTTTTCTCTATATTTTTATACCCTACCCCTCAATAGCATAATAGGTGTAGTCGTAGATTAATGTGAAATCATTCCCATCATCCACAAAACCTATTACCCCCACCCGGGGCCTGTAATCCCCTGCACTCTCCATTTTTATCCGTATGGTGTATGTGCCAGTTGCGGTAAAGTATGTGGGGTCTTCACCTTCATATTTGTACCTAACCCTTATCTCACCGTAACCCCCGGGGGGGTTGGGGTTGGTGACATCCTCAAAGG
>JAGHBW010000013.1 GCA_021160765.1 Thermoplasmata archaeon | reverse complement strand
CCGTGGCATGGTGCATCCCGTCCATACCATTAATTTAAGATGCACCAATGCCACACCCTTCATATTAAAATTCCGATTTATGCAACACAGCATCATTTTCCCTTCCTTTATAAACCAATTATCCGACATGAGGGATAAGTTGGGATGATGGATGTTTTTAAAAATGTACCGCTCAACTCTTTATGGACCTCTTTTCAGAGTGGGAGGATGTCACCTTAACAACCTCCAGATTTGAGTGGATTGTTGTATCGGATGCCACAGCTTAAAAGATTGCCCTTAAGCTGACATCCCTCCATCTTTTTCTATATAGAACACCTCTTTTTACTCTGCTAGTTTTATCTGTTTAATAAGTCCAAATGAAACTCACGTGAATAAAACTAAAATATAACCTTCAGATTGGGGGGGCGTGGTTTAAATGGTGGCTCAGAGGATTAAGGGGATACCCCCCTCAATGACCATAAAGCTCACAGATAGGGTGAGAGAGCTGAAGAGAGAGGGCAAGGACATTCTATCCTTCACCATAGGCGAGCCCGACTTCCCAACACCCCCTCATATTGTTGAGGCAGCTATCCAGGCACTGCGTGAAGGCAAGACCAAATACGCCTCCTCTCAGGGTGTTCTGGAGCTTCGGGAGGCTGTGGCAGAGGAGTATCAGAAGAAGGGGCTGGACTTCACAGCAAAAAACATTCTCATAACTCCAGCCAAGTTTGCCCTATTCGCCACTCTTCAGAGCCTTGTTGACCCCGGGGAGGAGGTGATCCTTCAGGACCCATGCTGGGTCTCCTATGAGCCTATGGTTCTCATGGCGGGTGGGAGGGTTATGAGAGTGGAGCTAGACCCCCTGGAGGAGTTCTCCTTCCTCCCGGAGAAGTTGAAGGACTCTGTTAACGGGAGAACAAGGATACTCCTTCTGAACAACCCTGCCAACCCAACTGGGGGAGTGCTCAGGAAGGAACATTTAATGATGATCAGAGATCTGGCCGTGGATCACGACTTCTATGTGGTGGCGGATGAAATATATGAAAAACTGGTTTACGAAGGGGAGCACATATCCATTGCCACTCTTCCGGGGATGGAGGAGAGGACAATCACAGTCTCGGGCTTCTCCAAGAGCTATTCCATGACGGGCTGGCGGATTGGGTGGATCGCCGCACCCGAGGGGTTTATAAAGGATATTTTAAGGGTCCAGCAGCACACCTTAACCTGCCTCCCCCCCTTCGTTCAGGCGGGTGCACTGGCGGCCCTTAAAGGTCCTCAGGAGCCCCTCAACGAGATGAGGGAGGCTTTCAGAAAGAGGAGGGACATTGTGGTTAAACGCCTGAATGAGATTGATGGTGTCTCCCTTAGGCCCCCTCATGGGACCTTCTACGCCTTCTTCCACTTTGATTATCCCATATCGTCAATGGAGCTCTCTGAAATGCTCATTGAGAAGGCGGGTGTGGCCCTTACCCCAGGCTCGGCCTTCGGAAAGGGTGGAGAGAGCTTCATGAGGTTCTCCTTCGCCACCTCGGAGGACAAGATAGAGAGGGGTATAGAGAGGATGAAGAGGTTCCTTGAGGAAACCTTTTAAATAACCTTGGAATATGAATTGCAATAAGGGGATCTGATGAGGGACATATTTACCAGGCACGCCATTCCAACTGATATTGTGATTGGCGAGGTGAGGATAACTGTAGAGAAGGAGGATAAGGGTTATCTTTACAGAAGGGTGAGGGGGGAGGAGGTGGTGGAGAAGAGGTTCTTTCCCTCAAAAACAGAGGAGATCCAGATACTGCCTGTTGAGCCTGTTAATCTTCCAGGTTCTCTGCCTGATCAACTCTACATCTCCCTTGAAAAGCCCCTCCTTCTGCCCCCCGGGGGTAGCGCTGATGTATATCTGAAATTCCCGGTTGAGATAGGGGTCTTTTTGAAGGGTGTGAAGAAAAAGATGGAACTCCTTGACATATTCACCCTGGCAAAGGAGAAGATTACATTTTACGGTGATTTTGAGAAGGGACACATATCCAGGTACTACGAAAGCGACGTCTACGGGAAGATGCCAAAGGTGGACCCAACGGTGGAAGGTGTGTTAAAACTCCATGCGAGGAATAAAAACGAGAACTGGGTTGATATTGAGAAGGTTGTGATCCCCGGGGTTGATATGAAGATATATTACAGCCAGCGCCTGGTCTCAATGGTGGCTAAGATGAGCATTCTTAAACAATCTCTGGCCAGGGTGGAGATAAAGGACACACCGCTTAAGAAGGGGATGAAGAAATCCTATGAGCTTCACAGAAAAGGAGCTCTTAGAATGATGACCGAGACAATTGTGGTGGAGGTGGAGTGATGTTCATGTCCATACTGAACACCACCCTTATAGGCTCAATAACCATACTGGATGCGCTTAAGGTAATACTCATATTCCTTGTGGCCACACTGCTATCCAGGATTCTGACCTCCTACATCCGTGTCTTCTTCAAAGGAAGACTCTCTAAGCAACCACTCTCCCTTCTCACCAAAGCTGTAAGCTACACAATCTACCTAATTGCGATACTCATGGTTCTTCCTATAGTGGGGATCAACCCTGCGGGAATTCTCGTGGCCGGGGGAATCCTTGGTATAGTCCTTGGTTTTGCCAGCCAGAGTGTGGTGAGCAACCTTGTATCGGGAATCTTTCTCATATCTGAGAAACCGATAAAGATCGGGGATGTGGTTAGCATAGAGGATGTGACTGGGGAGGTCACAGATATAAAGATCCTCTCAACCACAATAAAGACCTTTGACGGCACCCTTGTCAGGCTGCCCAATAACACTGTATTCAACTCACCCATTACCAACTATGTATATCACAAGGTAAGGCGATTTGAGTTCATAATCGGTGTGCGCTACAGCGACGACGCTAAAGGCGCCGTGGATGTTATAAAGAGGGTTCTGGATGAACACCCGCTGGTACTTAAGAACCCAGCTCCACAGGTGTTTGTTGACAAGCTGGCGGACAACTCAGTTAACATAGTGGTCCGGCCATGGGCGCCTGCTCAGGTCTGGTATGACGTTAAGATGGACCTTCTGTGGAAACTGAAGGAGGCCATTGAGGCTGCAGGGTACCAGATACCGTTCCCACAGACAGAGGTCTGGTTCAACACTCCACTGAAAATAGAGAGGGGAAGCGCCGGGGGCGAGATTTGAACTCGCGTGGTGGCAAGCCACCAACGGG
>JAGHBW010000201.1 GCA_021160765.1 Thermoplasmata archaeon | reverse complement strand
TCATAAGGGTGTTTCTGTGGTGGTGGTTCTCAAACCAAACTGTTAGGAACATGGGTGCCACACCAAGCTCAATTTTGCTGTCGTTCTTCTCCGTGAAAAGGTAGCGAGTTCTTGATGCCTCTATTGCTACTGGATTGTTAAGAAACCTGCGAGCGATCTTCTGGCATTCTGTGGTGTTCCAGCTTCTCACCTCAAGTTGCATGTAATCTCTCTTTTCACTGATCTCCTTATTTATGTGTTCCAGGGTTTTGTTGTCAACATAAATATTGTGGTACTCTCCCTCAACAAGGAGAATCAATCCGGCCCTTTCATTTCCTCGTGTTGCGAAATAAAGGGACGCTCCCAGAATGGCTAGAGATATAATAAGAACCGGCAAAACCTTGGCCATTCCTCTTTCCATGTGTGCTCACCTCCCTGAAATTATTCTTCATTCTCCATAAAAATACCACTTTCATCAATCCTATAGTAGACATTATCATCATACGACTCATCTGAGGAGATACAATCTCCATATATCGGATTAACGAAATAGAACAAGTCGGAGCTGTATTGCCACGACGCATCCCATATTTCCCTATATGGTCTAGTCCCCCCTGTCATCGCCATTTCTATAAATGCCTGACTGATCGGTTTCCTCTCCAATACCATTTTCTTAAGAAGGAGTGCCATATCTCCCTTGTATACATCCGTTTCATCTTTAAATCCCAAGACTGCGTGTGCGGAATAGAGACCGTGTACCGCCCATTCATCATGTTGATTATCCTTCAGTATCATGCATGCGAATAAGATAACAAATTCTGTCTCTGGACCCCAATTTCCAATATTGTCATCATCCACCTTATCACCGTTAGTGAGATATAGATACGAGTCTGGGTCCGTGATAGGCCACCACGAAAATCCACCATGCCCCAAATAAATTCCAACATCATTATTCCTTAAATCATTCTCATCATTTGCATACTTAAAATCATTTCTATTAACATTATCATCAACCTTTCCTCTTACAATAAAGAGATGATAATCATGGTGATTATAAAGGTAGTTTAGTATTGGAAACCAATAATTAAAGTCAATATCCTCGGAGTCGTCATAGTCAGATTCATAATAATATATTAGTTCTGTACAATATCCCCCACCCCCTGCTATTTCCAGATCTTTAAATTTAATCACTATCCCATCATTATAAGCTAGATAGCTCCCCTCCAACTTGAGTTCAATCATTACGTATTTTGCATTATAATCCGTTGGTTCACTAATAGAGAGTTTCGTCCACCTTCCGATGGTTGGTGTCTTCCTGATGGGTGGGCTATGGATAGTATCATAGTGGATAAATGTCTCTATGTCTGTTCCTATGTACTGCAAGTCTTTATCGTAATAATATACCTTGAAATATCCTTTTAAATAGGTGGTCTTGCAACTCTGGGGTCCTGTGTCCACATTCCAATAATCCACATAATACATTATTTCAAAATGCCCTGGGCCCAATATCTCCGCCCCCATATTGTTATAATATAAAAATGGGGTTTGAACAGAAACGTACCCCCAGTCCCTTCCATTTATAGCACCCCCATGTAGTTCAAGTTTTATATCACAATCCGATGGAAATTCCCGGGAAACCACCACGTTGCTATCCCCTCTATCAAAATCCATCCCGCAAAAAAGAGGATATGTTAATCTCATCCTCCCATACATTATATCTAAACAGTCGTCAACCCATAACCATGAGCCTTTCGTAACAAAATGAATTCTTATAAAAGAGACATCCGTATGTGAAATAGTTAAAGTCACCGCAGGAATGGAGTGTATCTTTTCGTCCGCTTGGGGTTCAAGTGTATGACCTTGATGTCCGGGCCTATTGTCATAATCCACCGTAAATCGCTTCGCAGACATCGCAATAGTGTTTCCCAACGCATCATAGGCTTCCAAATAGACGTACGATTGCATTACAGTATAATAAGGATGTACATTCCCCGCTTGCTTTTTCCACTTTTTGCAGATATAGGAAGCTTCAAACTTGACTGAATAAGGAAATGTTGACTCAGTGCCTGGAACATATATCTTGGCACTCTGTGTATGGATTTCCGCCCAATCATCCCTATTCATACTCTTATTACCTTTTATTACATGATGAACCTCCATTGTGTCTAATGCTGATTTAGAAAATTCCTCCCCCGCAGATCCACATTGGGCTGCTGTTAATGCGCCGTCCCCTTTAGACACACTATTTGACCAATTGCCATTATACATCCACCAAAGAAGCGTTTCCGAATATGGACTTCCTGGAATAAGCTTATACGGCTGATCCTCATCCTCCGTTGCATACCCTACAACAACAGCATTTGGGGGAGTAAGGAACATTGCTAACAGAACAATCATACTCACACCCAATAGTAAACAGCTCTTTCGGCGATACCCGGAACGGACAACTTCTCTTCTTTTCATCCGATCCCCATTAAAACCTAATATACATTCCGATATTTTTTTTTCGGTGTCTCATATATATGTGTTTCTGTTCATTCAAACGATTCTCCCCCCTCATCATGTGCCTCCGCCTGTTCAGATGACACAAATCTCCTTCCATAGCCCGCACTACTGACCGCAATTAAATACTCCCCCTTCGTCCTGTCAAGAAGAGACCTCACCACATCCTGCTTCCTCTTCAGGGCGATCAACGATGATGGGTAAACGAAGGCGTCCACAAGTCCTGCCGCTTCCTCCATCCTCTTCAACATCTCTCCCGCCCCCTCAATGTCCCCCTCAATTAACATTGAGATAACCACCCGTCTCATCTCTCCAACGGCATCTGCAAGTCCAAGGAGGTAGAGGCGGGGGTGGATGGATATCTCCCCCGGGGTTGGGAGATCTTCACCACTCATAACCGCAGAAAATATCAGGGCCTCTGCGATCTCCGTTAATGCGTCCTCTATGAATGTGTACCGGTGCATCACCGGGTTCTCCTCCAGGATCTTAAGGAGGCTGTCCCTGAAGTGATATATCTCCTCCCCCAGCTCACCCCCATTTGAGACCCTCTTTATTGCATCCCTCGCCGCTCTTATCGCCTCCCTGTGGAGCCTGTAGGCCTCCTCTCTCAGGGCATCCTCTTCATCCAGCGCCTTTTTGATCTCTTCCTCTATCCGCTGCATGGGTCTTCATACCGCCGGGGAGAAATAAATCTATCCCACAGAAGCTCCAAGGATTGATACAAAAACCTAATATCCCCCTTCAGCAACTCGTGAATGATGGCTCCATCCCCTAAAGCGGTGTTGACAGATTTGCGGCTTCAGGCCCTTACCGTCTTTCTTCTAGCCACGTTAATAAGGGGGCTGCCACTCTTAAAGTTCTCAGCGTGGGGGATAGACTTCGGGATTTATTCTGGCCTCACCAACTCCTTCCTCAAGTCGGGAAAACTCTTTCCGCCCTATCACGGGTGGGGGGCATCCTATCAGTATTTCCCGACCCTTTACGTATTCACCGCCGCACTCCACTTCGTAACTGGCCTTCCCATCTCCAGGGTTCTGGCCTACTCTGCACCTGCGGTTGGGGGCCTGACCGTTCTCATCCTCTTCCTTATCACAAGGGCCGTTCTTCCAAAACAGGATCATTTTGTAGCATACCTCACCGGTGTTCTTCTTGCGGTGAACACAATTCACGTATTTCAGACCTCAAAGCCCTACAACCTCCTCTTTGGCCACCTCTTCCTCCTCTTAACCTTCTACCTCTGGATCCTCTCACCTAAGAAGAGGTGGGCCTACTACCTAGCGTACGCCTCCGCCCTCCTCCTCATCCTCTCCCATCACCTGTCAACCTACATGTTTTTGATATCATTTGCAGGCGCCGTTTCCCTTAAAGCCCTCTTTTCAAAATGGGATGTGGAGAGGATGAAGAAAGATGTTGCACTTCTCTCCTTCTCCCTTACCGCCACACTCCTCTATTGGTACGTTGCAGTTCCACCGCTAAAGAGGTGGACCGAGAGCTTCTTCCACCTTCCCCTCCTCCACCTCCTTCTTCTTTCACCGCTTTTCTACCCCACTCTTCTCCACCTCCTCTCGTGGCTCCACCCACACGTTCACCGAAGAGTGAAGAAAAAGCACCGCATAGAGCCAACCATATCCTACCCCCTCTTCATCGCCTCAACAGTACTGATAGGTGTTGCCCTGGTCATAATCGGCGCATATGGAATAGGTCCCATCAACCTTTCCAGAAACCCGAAATACCTTCTCATCTCCATTCCAACCGTGGTGATTATGGGGCTCGGGGTGGCTGGGTTGAAGCACATGAGAAGGTACCCGACCCTTCTGGGCTGGATGGGTGCGATACTCCTCTCCCTTCTTCTCACAGGCCTCACCTGGAGCAGAACGCTCTTCCCGGAGAGGCACATGGAATACCTTGTTGAGGTCTTCTCCATCTCATCCGCTATGGGGGTCTGGAGCGTTATAAAGGTGTATTACCAAGAGGGGGTCCGGAGGCCACGGACCCTACCCTTCGGAAAGCGGAGCCTGAGGAGGGGGCTTCCCGTCATTGTCACACTTCTCATAGTCTCCTCCGGCTTCATCTCCTCTCCCGACATAATTGGGGATGATGTGTTTTCGGAGGGGATCAGTGAGGCGGATTTTCTAGCAGTTCAGTATATGGCTGGCAACCTCTCAAAGAACTACACTGTTGCCACCGATCACCGCTTAGGAACACTTCTCAACACCACCTATGGCTTCCCCTGCACCTTTGAGAGGGCAAGGGAGATATGGGTATCTGACAACCTCACAAAGTACCGCTATGAACTGGAGGGAAACAACAGCCAATATCCGCCAATTGGATACGTTTTGATAGATGATGTTATGGTGAACGACTCGCTGGTCCTGGTGGACAACGGCCCCCATGGGG
>JAGHBW010000062.1 GCA_021160765.1 Thermoplasmata archaeon | reverse complement strand
TATCCATCCCCTTTGAGATGCTTGTAGTAGAGATTGAGACCTACCGTGGATGTGTGAGGTACCCGAAATACTGCTCATTCTGCATGGAGCGCCTCTACGGGCGGCCCAACTTTCGCTCCCCAAGAGATGTGGCAATGGAGGTTAAAAGCCTTCATGAGATGGGTGTGAGGAACTTGAGGATCGGCGGGCAGTCCTGCATCATATCGTATGGAACAAGGGAGCTCGGAAGAGATGAGGCGCCAACACCCAATCCCGATGCCTTAAAAGAGCTCTTTGAGAAGATTGAAGAATCCGCCCCGGGGCTTGAGGTACTCCACGTTGATAATGCAAATCCGGAGGTGGTTGCGCGCCATCCGGATGAGGGGAGAGAGGCTCTTGAGGTCATAAAAGAGCATACAACAGATGGAAATGTGTTGGCCTTCGGCCTTGAATCTGCAGATCCGAGGGTCAAGGAGGTGAACAACCTGAACACCACACCGGAGGCCACCCTTAAGGCTTTGAAGCTTGTGAACGAGGTGGGAAGGGGTAGGGGGGAGAGGGGACTACCACGTCTCCTGGCAGGTGTAAATTTCTTAATGGGCCTCCCCGGGGAGAGCGAGAGAACTTGTCAAATGAACAAAGATTTCCTTCAGACCGTTCGGAGAGAGGGGCTGTGGCTGAGAAGGATAAACGTAAGGCAGGTGAGGTATCCCTCACCTGACCTCTCACTCTCAAAGTATCTTAAGGGGGGGACACTCAAAACTCCCCACCTCAAACCCGCAGTCAGAAAAAGGGCCAGAGAGTTCAGAGAGTGGGTGAGGAGGTATGAAACAGAACTGATG
Organism: Thermoplasmata archaeon; assembly: GCA_021160765.1. GTDB lineage: Archaea > Thermoplasmatota > Penumbrarchaeia > Penumbrarchaeales > EX4484-36 > EX4484-36. The sequence continues at coordinate 2,403 of JAGHBW010000062.1, read as the reverse complement.
AAGGAGATGTTCCCCACCGGGTGGGTGTTGAAAAAAGCCTTTTCAGAAATACGACTTCACGGCGGAACGTACCTCCGTCAGCCTGGATCCTACCCCATCGTACTCTACGCCCCTTACAATCTTCAGCTGGGGAGATTCTACGATGTGGCGGTTGTGGGGCACTCCCCCCGTTCTCTTATAGTGGTTGAATACCCATTCCCCCTTCAGACTGCAACAATGAAGATGCTTGTTTCCATCCCGGGGATTGGGAAGAGGCGTGCAAGCGCCATTGTTGTGAGGAGGCCCCGAACGGCTAAGGAGATACTGCAGGTCCTTGAAGACCCTGCAGTAGCAGAACTCCTCTCCCGCATAAGCGGTCTTTGAAAAGATTTATCAACACCGAGACAGATATACTACTAAATGCTCCTTACTCTCTCCCCCGTATGGTTGATGGATTCCTCAGATGCTCTGGAGACTGCCTGTGGTGCAATTTTCTGTGCCACATTTCTTATCATAATTATAATAGGACTTGTGGCAGCCCAGAAGGCAAAGGCGAAGAAGATGCAACAGAGAACTATTGTCAACACAACTCATACTCCTCCCGGGGGAGTGGTAATAGCCAAGGTTCCTCCACCAGCCATTCGTGAGGCAATGAAAGAAAAGAAGATGGAGAAGAATGAAGAGAGTGAAGAGATCTCCACAAGCCTTAAGGCTGCAATAAGAAGGGCCAGGGACTCCCTGGGCGAGAACGAGCCAGAACCAGAGTTCCTTCCTGTTAAAAGGCCAAGGGAGAAGAGTATTCCAGATGTGCCCAGGCCAGCTACCCCACCTCAGGGAACTCCCTCCATTCCCTCCCCAGCTCAACCAGTCACTAAACCTCCGGAGCCCAGTTCTGCGTGAGGGGATGCTCCCCGAGTTCCCTCAGATCCTTCACCATCTCCCTATACTCCTCCGACTCCCTCCATCCCTCCCTTCTCTCCCGAAGCTCCTTTAAAAACACCTTGAGCATCTCCGCCGCCTCCCTCTTGCACTGTCCACATAGCCTCTTACCCTCAATGCACTCCTCCCGAATCTCTGACAGTCTTCTGTCATCTTCAACAAGATGTAGTTTGAAGAGATCAAAGACCGCACACTTATCGGGCTCGCCTCCCTTCTTCCTCTGCTCCTCCGCAGTAACCCTTCCTCCAGTGATCGCCCTCCTCACCTTCCCCTCAGCCACCTCCGGGCTGTCTGAAAGAAATATGGCACTCTCCGGCACAGATGAGGACATCTTCCCACCTGTCAACCCCCGGGTGAAGTGATGATAGGTGCTGGCCGGACTTATGAACGGCAACCCTCCAAGGCTTCTCTCCACATCTGCCAGGAATATGTCCAGCTCATCCAGGTCCTTTACACTTTCCAGTTCAAGATAGATCGCCCTGTAGGGTTTGTTCACCTCAACCACGGAATAGGTCTCCTTAAGGGATTCAAGGAGGGAGTCAATGTAATCCCCCTCCCCCTTCTGATATATGGCAACCCTGTCCCCTTCAACCTGAAAGGTGAACAATCTGAAGGCCTGGGCAAGGTCCCTGGTAAACCTCATATGGGGGTCCTGATCAAGCCCTACCGGCACAACCCCGGGCATCGGTCCGTGGAGTATCTGAGGGTGCAGGATGTCAGCAGCCTGAACAAGGGGGGCAAGGATGTGAGTTAGATTGGTGGTTCCGCCGAAGCCATATATGGCCGATGCCGTTGAGAGATTTGTCCTCCTCCCCAGAACATATGCGAGCCTTACCACAGTCTCATATCTTGATTGAAAGTATATCCTGAACCTATCAGGAGGCAGGCCGAGTGCCAGGTAGTTGAGGAGATACTCCTCCGTAGCCAGGCGAAAGGCCTCTTTGAAATCAACCCCCCTTGTGGCGTACGCCTCAACGTCAGCCACCCCTATGTGTATCTTGTCCGTGAACCTGGAATAGAACCTCATCTGGTCAATAACCAGTTTGTGGCCTAAATGCATCTTTCCCGAGGGCATTAAGCCGCTCATAACGTAGAAATCCTCTCCAGCCCGCATCCTCTTAAGAACCGGTTCAAACCCCCTCTGGCCCGCTATAAGTCCCCTGCGAAAGAGGGCTGGTGGCTCAAGTCCATCCAGGATACTGGTTGGAAACTCCCCTATTCCAAACTCCTCCCTCAGCCTATTCAGTTCCTCGGTGAATATCCTCTGTGCCCACGGATCTATTCTTCTGCCTTCCATTTTCACAACCCCGGGGGGACAAGCAGGGAAAAATTGGGAGGAGTTATCTTTTTTTCGGTTGGAAAAATGAGAACCCCACAAAAAATAAATTGCCCCGGGGTTATGCCATAACCATGAAGGTTCAAAGGAGAGTTCTCACATATATAGTTGCCCTTCTCCTCATCTCTGTGGCGATCGTTGGGATCTAC
>JAGHBW010000046.1 GCA_021160765.1 Thermoplasmata archaeon | reverse complement strand
TGTTTTATCCCCAACTGTCTACATATTTCGGCAGGGGTTATCCCTGGGTTCTTCTTGATCACTGAATATATCTTCTCCCTCATGGTGTGGTCTTTTATGGGATGCTCATAATCTCTCCTGTAAAGTGGTAAAAAGGGTGGGGTGAATCTCCTTTTAATAAGATGTCTTCCCAGATATGCAGCTCCTATGATAGCTAATGCACCGGGGAGCAGTGCGATAGCACCAGTGTTTCTTCTCAGTATTGTTGGTGTAACTACATTTATTACCTTTATCTCTGAAATTCCCCCCAACCTTCTAAAAGTAAGGGTTATATTAAGGGGGTATCTCCCTGGCTGTGGAGGGGAAGTTAAAGTTTTTTGGAAGAGATCACCGGGGTCTATGTGAAAGGTTGAATTCTCACCGTAAAAAGAGATTGTCAGAACGGCCGGTGAGAAGATAGACCTAACTTTATCCTTCTCCCATCCTTCCCACTCCTGATTCCACCGATAACTTCCATTCACAGTGAACTTTTTTCCCACTACTACATTTCCGGGGGCCTCCACCTTCAGTGTAATGAAGTTTGCCAGAGCTCTTTTTGTGATGATCTTTACGTTCCAGGTAACCCTTTCGCGGATATGCTCAATTCCTTCTGAGTAATATGTAAGATTGATCTGAAGATAAACTGTTATGTTCTCATAGTTTCCCGGAGCCCTCCAGGCGAAGGATATTGTATCCGCACCTCCAGGAGGCGGTGTTTTAATAAATCTGCTTTTAAGGTAGCTGACCTCATCGTTAATCTGCTGAAGAAGTGAAACCTCAAGGATCCACGTGACATTTCCTGTATTCTTTATCTTAACCTGGAAGTTCACATTATCCCCCTCTAGAACATAGATGGTCTCATCCATAGGGGAGGCCCTCTCTATCTCAACATCCACATCTAACGAAAGTAGTGTCATTTTTGTACCAGTAAGAAGTATTTCATTCACACCGCCAGGTATTACATCCGATACAATGGCCATCCCAGGTGAATCTCCCCCATGGTAGCTCCAGAGGAGCTTCAGATCTGAATCAAATACGAATACTGTTGAATCAAGCATGGGAGAGACAATGATCTCCATTCTTCCGTCACCATTTATGTCATTGATACCCCCGGGGACGAATGTTATATCCAGTCCTTCAGTCATGGGAACTGTGGCGTCTTTTTCTATCTCTCCCGATGTCAGATTCATTATAAGTAGATGGTCAAGTTCCTCCCCGACGCACTGTGCCTGAACCACTGCATCAAGATACCCATCTGAATCCATATCATAAAGCCCTGCCGGCTTGAGCCACAGGTAGGGGGTTGAATGCTCCGTTATTTTTTTTCCGGTGGGGGATAGAATGAGAAGCCTCCCGAAATCCGTCCTTTCGGCCGGCACCTTGTCCCCTAAATAGCATATCACCTCCATCTTTCCGTCCTTATTGAGGTCGGCGGAGGAGACCATTGTGTGGTAAAATCCCCTCCCTATCTCATATCTCCAGAGCTCTCTCCCCTCCGAAGACAGTGCAAATACATAGGAAGAAAAGTCTGTTGTATGTGTGGAAGGACACACTGCACCGTTCTTTGAGGCACTGGTTCCGAAAACTATCTCCCTCTTTCCATCTCCGTCAAGGTCGGGAAAAATGATGTTTGTTATATGTGAAGCCTCAATGAAACTCCAGAGCGTCTCCCCCGTTTGATAATCCATACAGACAAGCCCCCTGGGGTAGAGGTCGTAGGAGGCATGCATTTCAACATAGAGCTCTTCCCTCCCATCGCCGTTAAGGTCTTTGACAGCACTTACAACGGGCTGGCCGTCGTAATATCCATCCCGTCTGTGGCCTGGAATGCCCGTGTCATACCCATCAATGATGAGCTTTTTTATTATCTCTCCTACGAAATTATATATGTCAAGTCTGGCCTGACTCTTGTTTGTTCCTTTGATTCCTAAGAATATCTCCCCTTTTCCGTCGCCATCCACGTCACCCACGAACCCTAAATACGCTCGGGGTGGATGCTCCCTCACCCAAATAACATCACCGTTGTTGTCCATTGCGTAGAGGGTTCTATTCCCAATAATCACGATCTCAAGCGCTTGGTCATCATCCAGATTTGTTGTGAAAGCTGTATTCCAGGGTGATATATTTGGTGTATCGGGGGCAAGAATGCGCCAGAGGGGTTTATATGGTGTGTCAGATGGTAGATAGGTGGCTGAGGGTCTGGGATAAACATAGGTACAAAGATCGTCATACCCCAACTTCTGCCACTCTTTGGTAGGCGTGGGAGCATCAACGGTGTCTGCAGCTCCAGAGGCTATGGAGGGTGGGGGAAGAATAAAGAGAAAAATTAGGGCAGGCAGAATGTATTTTAAGATCATAAGTGACACCTTCTAGAGCAAACCGGCGGCCCCGAAAATATAACAGGTTAAAGATATTTAATGATTTTTCCGGGGGAGTCCTCAATCTTACCTGGTAAACAATGGTGATTTAACATCTATTGCAAAAAGAGCTAAATATAATAAACTCGGGCGAGGGTATGCAAGGATTCTCTGTTAATCCTCTGTTAAGAACCCTTTTTATACATCCTAGTCTTACGTTCTCCCCCGGGGTGGTCGTGTGAGGATTCGCCAGCCAATTGTCTCCGTTCTTGGACACGTTGATCACGGAAAAACAACGCTCTTGGATAGGATAAGAGGAACTACTGTTGTTCAGAGAGAGGCGGGCAGGATAACCCAGCACATAGGGGCTACAGAGGTTCCAGTTGACGTGATTTACAGGATCTGCGGTGACCTTCTCAAAGAGAAGAGTTTGAAGGTACCCGGACTCCTTTTTATAGACACACCAGGGCATGAAGCCTTTACGACCCTGAGGGCCCGTGGCGGGTCCCTGGCAGATCTGGCCGTACTTGTGGTGGACATATACGAGGGGCTTAAACCGCAGAGTATTGAATCGTTGAACTATCTGAAACAGTACAAGACGCCGTTTATTGTAGCAGCCAATAAAATAGACAGACTTAGTGGCTGGGTAAAGGATGAGAACGTCCCTTTCGTTATTAATTGGAAGAGGCAGACTGAAAGATATCAGAAGGATCTTGAGGAGAGAATATATGACTTAATAGGTGCCCTTGCCGAGCACGGTTTCTCAGCTGAAAGGTTTGATCGTGTGGTGGATTTTACAACAACATTAGCTATTGTTCCTATGTCTGCCAAATGGGGTGTTGGATTGCAGGAACTTCTAATGTTGCTCGTTGGGCTCTCTCAGAGATTTCTTGAAAAGAGGCTTGAGGTACAGGAGGGGGAGGCGAAGGGTACAGTACTGGAGGTGAAGGAGGAAAAGGGGCTTGGAAAAACCCTTGACGTTATAATATACGATGGTGTACTGAGGGTGGGGGATACAATAGTTGTGGGAACGACGTCAGAACCACTGGTGAGTAAGGTTAAATCCCTCCTCAAGCCGAAACCATTAGATGAGATCAGAGACCCACAACACCGTTTTGATCACATAGATGAGGTGGTTGCAGCAGCGGGCGTGAAGGTACTTGCAAGGGAGGTGGAGGGGGCACTAGCGGGGGCGCC
>JAGHBW010000114.1 GCA_021160765.1 Thermoplasmata archaeon | reverse complement strand
GCGCTCCAACCGGTGTCACGTCGTTTGGGGTCTAGCTAGCCTGCCGTCTGCTTAGGTAAAAGCTCCACAAGAATTGATGAGGCGGAGGAGGGCCTTACGGACTTCCTGAGGGATCTCGCAGAATCCATGAGGGCGGGGCAGACCCTCCACGAGGCAATAATCACAGCCTCCCGGGGGGATTATGGAACCCTCACCCCGGAGATAAAGAAGATGGCACGCCAAATCACCTGGGGTGTGCCTGCAACAAGGGCTCTTGAGATGTTTTCAAAGAGGCTCCCCACTCCCCTTGTCAAAAGATCAGTCACTCTTATAATCAGAGCCAATGAGGCTGGAGGGAACATATCGTCTGTTCTTGAGGCCGCGGCCAATGATGCCAGAGAAATACAACTTATGAAACTCAACAGAAAAATCGCCATGGGTGAGTACACACTGGTCATCCTGGTCTCTTTCTTCGTTTTCCTAGCAGTCATAGCCATAATATTCATGCAGTTTGTACCCCCCATGAAAGAGCTGGCAGAGAGCTACGGTAAAGGTGGGGGATTGAGTGGCGGGATGAGTACCTTCAATCCCCAAAACGTTGATTTTAACAAAATAAGGCTTCTATTTCTTCTTGCAGCGCTGATACAGGCTGTTGGAGACGGCATTGTTGCTGGAATAATGAGTCAGGGCAGTATCGTTCACGGGGCAAAGTTGTCTGTCGGGATGGTCATTCCCGTACTTTTAACCTTCATGTTTTTCCTCTAATCATAGAGAGGAATAGAAGAGGCTTGCTTGATAAAGAGACGCACATGAAAATGTTTTAATATGGCTTAGGGCTTTTATTTTCGCAGCAGGGGGTATCTAAATGAAGGTTCTTGTGAAGTCCTACCGCATTCCAATGGTTCTGTTGATTATGGGGCCAATAGTTATGATTGCTTCCTCCCTTTCCGTAGCGGAGAGGTACGTGGGAGAGCTACACACGATAGGGTGGCTTTTTATCATCCTCGGCCTTTTAGGCTGGCTTCTCCCTGAGATCTCCAGAACGATGAGGAAGTCTGCCGCTAGAAGAACCACCTATGCACAGCAACCTACAGCACCACCTAGAAGGACGAGACCCTATTGAGCTTCCTCATACCCATCCCTGCAATCCGATAATGGGGGCGAGAAAAGATGCTTGATGAAAGTGAGGAAAGGAAGGCGCTCAATGCATATTTAAGTCTCCTCAGAAAGGCGCTTATGGACGGGAAGGTCACACTGGATGAGAGGGCGCTCCTGGACCAGCTAACCATAGACCTTAATCTGGATAAGAACTATTTGAAAAAGCTGGAGGCATGGGAATACTTTCGCCTGCGCTATTTAAAACTGGGAGATGTGGACACAAAAATCAAGCACGGGATACTGGACGAGGTGATGGAGAAGGATCCTGAAAACTATTATGCTCCCTTTTATAAAGGTGTGCTTCTCTATACGGAGGGGAAACTTGAGGAGGCGCTTGATTTCTTTCAGAAGAGCCTTGACCTTTATCCGGAGAACAGCCTCGCTTGGTATTGGAAAGCTAGAACCTTCGTGAGGTTAGCCAGAGTGGACGACGCCCTGGACTGCCTGGAGGAGGCAGTAGAGAACAATCCAGAACATTTTCCTTCCTGGCTTCTAATGGCACAGATTCAGAAGGAGAAAGGAAATTACGATAAGGCCCTTGCATGTATAAACCAAGCCGTAGACGCCGATCCATCTATGACATTGGGTTTCCTTGAGAGAGGTAGAATAAACTTTGCACTGGGGAATCTAAAAGATGCCCAGAGAGATTGCAGAAGGGTGCTTCAGATAGAGGCAGAGAACCGAGAGGCGTGGGATCTTTTAGAGGAGATACAGAGCGCCATGGAGAAGTACGTTGAAAGAAAGGAGGAGGCGGCGGAGGAGCATGAAGAGGAGATGGTGCTAGAGGAGGAAGAGGAAAAGGAGGAGGAGATCCCAGAGGAATACGAGATGGAAGAGATTGAAGAGGGAGGGGAGGAAGCACCTGTAGAGGAAGAGATGGAGATAGAGAACGAGGAAGAGTTGCCAGCCCCCTCTGGAGAAGGAGAAGCTGAAGAGGTGGAGGAGGAGATGGAGGAGAGTGTAATTGAGGAGGAGGTCAAATCGGTGGAGGAAGGGAGTGAGGTGGAGGAGAAAACTCCAGAGGAGGAGGTCCCCCTCGCGGAGGAGCCACCGGAGGAACCGGTTATCTATAAAACAATAAAATGTCCTCATTGCGGCGGCCCAATACCGATTACCACTACTAAAAGGCCCATAACAGTTATATGTCCCAACTGCGGTGCTAAGGGAAAACTGGTTAAATAAAGGAGGTGTGGTGTTGGGAATCCTTGACGAGATAGAGAAGATGGCGGAGATGGAGGACAGCGTAGAGATGCTTAGAAGCATACTGAGAAGTCAAAAGGAAATCATAAAACGGCTGGAGAAAATAGAGAGGGAGTTAAAGGTGCTGAAGTCCTCTATTAAGAAGAGGGAGTAAGGATGCCGTTCTGTCCAGTATGCGGTGGACGACTTTCTCCCGGGGAACCTATTTGTTCACACTGCGGTGCAAATGTGGAGGATATGATAGGGATTATAAAAGAGTGGTCGTCAAGGGAGGGAGAAAGAGGAATTGAGGAGGAGCGTTGCATTGAGTGTGGATCCAAGGCCACAGGGAGGTGTTTCTTCTGCTCCGCCCCTATATGTGAAAGGCACTCCTATTCAATGCGGATCACCTCCATGAATGTGGGGATAGGTGATACCGTGAAGGTGTGCTTTCTTTGTGTGAAGAAGAGGGAGGGAACTACACCCACAGTCCAGGAGGCTGAAAGGGCAGGGGTGTACTTCAACGTAAAGCCCTATTACGAATGGAGAAGGGTCTGACCTATGGCTGAGTATTATCTTGACATAGAAACCACCGGCCTTGATCCAAAAAGGGATAAGATTATATCCATACAGTATCAGAGGCTGGGCGCGGTAACTGGGAGGGTTGAAGGAGAGCTGAAGGTGCTAAAAGAGTGGGAGATGAATGAGGAAAGCATACTTAATGAGTTTTTAAAGGTCTTTTTTGGTAATAGCGACTTTGATTTCGTTCCAATAGGATTCAATCTTCCTTTCATATTCTCCTTTATTCGGGAGAGAGCATGGATTAAACTTGACAGGAAAATTTCGGCAAACTGGCTCTTCGGAAGAAAGCCATACCTTGATCTGAAGCCTGTTCTGGTTATACTGAACAGGGGGAGTTTTAAAGGTGCAAACCTGGAACTTGTGGCAGATTTGAAGTGCCCCGGGGAGAGAATACCTCAACTGTACGAGGAGAAAAGGTACAAAGAGATAGAGGAAGCGATCCAAGACGAAGCGGAGAAGTTCATCAGGTTCTACCAGAGGGTGAAGTCCCTTCTTCCCACACTGCTTGATGAGATTAAGAGCATGTGATGTATCCCGTTAGTGTCCCGGGGTGGGCGGGCCCCGGGCGGTAAAAACAGCGGGGCCGAAGGGAAGCCTCCGAAGGAGGAGAGACTGGGGTGTAGGATCCCTCAAAGACGTATGCTGCTTCCCTTCGGTTTACACATATTTATCAACCTCTTTATTAATTAATTTTTTTGTAAAAGTATCAAAAAATAGAACCAATGTTAATAACCTCTCATCCAAGAATGACGAAAAATGGCCACGTCATCAGTGGGGGGTAAAGTAGGGTACGTCGCCAGATTCGTATGTGGAGATGATCACCGCATTTCCCCCCTCCAACCCCTCATCCCTAGCCCTGAACATTATTGGTAGATAGCCTCCGCTTATTCCTCCCGTTATCTCCTCCTCCGACAGCGTCATAGAGAACCACTTTCCTTGTTGAGCGTATATAAGATCATCTGGTGTTCCTGCAGGGTTAGCAGGTCCCTTCGGCACGTTCTGTACGTAGAGCGTTCTAACGTGCGTTCCATTGTTCAAACTTGACCACTCCTCCTTTAAATCAATTGGATCGCCAGAGGTTGTGGTGAGGACTCCAAAATCAGGCACAATATAGATGTCTATTTTTCCTGGAGAACCAACCATATCCCTAATCTTAAAGTAAAATTCCACATCCCCCTTTTTATATTGATCCATATTAAACCTGAAAAGGGCCCTCATTATCAACCTGTTCTGACCGCCTAGACCGACCCCAACCCATGCACCCTTACCCCCGGCAATTATCATTCCAGCTGTGTTGTTTGGCAGAAGGTCAGCTAGTATCTGTATGTATCCGTCCTAATCCCCCCTTCCAACCGCACCTTTTTCAAAGTGTCTGAAGAATCATTTAAACAACCAGAGACCATAAATATGGTAATTATAAAACATCCATATAGAAGTTTACTATATGAAAATTCCATAATGATCACACTTGATTAATGTTTATTATAAATTATATATTTTTCTCCTTTAGATATTAAACACAGAATGGAGCCACCGGGGGGATTCGAACCCCCGACCTGCTGATTACGAGTCAGCCGCTCCTCCGGCTGAGCTACGGTGGCGTAGCATCAGGGGGGATAGTAGAAGAGAAGAAAAGCTTTTTGGATTCCTCCAATGCCTCAAGCACCGGCATGCTCTCCCCACCTAGGAACGAGACTAAAGCACCCCCTCCTGTACTCACATGGTCTATATTTGTAAGGCCCAGGGCATCTACAACAGCATTTGTCTCCCCTCCCCCAACAACCTTAAACGCCTTAGAGGAGTTAATTGCCCTGTACAGTTCATGGGTGCCCTCCGAGAATTCTGGCATCTCAAAAACCCCGGCCGGACCGTTCGCAATTATAGTCTTCATTTCCTTCAAAATGTTGGAGAACTGAACAATAGTGTCTATTTCTATGTCGTAAAGCGGATGTTTTGATGGAAGCTCCTCAAGAGTAACCCTCTCTCTAACCCCATTCACGTTAGCAGCCAGATCAGTGGGGTAGAGTATCTTTTCTGGGTACTTCTTAAGCATTTCTCTGGCCATTTTAAGAAGTTTCTTATATTCCGGAACCTCCTTTTTTATGAGATCCTCATTAACTTCACCCAATCTTCTCCCAGAGGCCCAGATAAAGAGGTTTCCAACAACACCTACCGCAAGTATATAGTCAATCTTTCCCTTTTCAAGAAGGTTTTTTCCCACCTTCATGGAATCCTCTATTTTGATACCACCAAGGAGCGCCGCTGCAGGCCTATTAGGGGTCTCCACAACGTCTGTTAAGACCCTCACCTCCCTATCAAGGAGTGGTCCGGCAAGGGAGGGTAGAACAATGGGAAATCCTGTTAGAGATGGTTGGGATCTGTGAGCGGCGGAGAAAGCATCGCAAATGTAGTAATCAAAAAATGGAGCTAGCTCTTTCACAATGTGCGTTTCGGAGAGTGCCTTAAAATCGCTCTTCTTCAGCGCCACCTCCTCTGAGTAGAAACGAACGTTTTCTAAAAGGAGGAGCTCCCCAGGTTCAAGTTCATTTATCATCTTTTTGGCGGAAGAGCCAATAAGTTCATCAGAAAACTTAACATCCTTGTCCAGGAATCTTGAGAGCGCCTCTGCATGAACCTTGAGCGAGGTGAAATCCTTCTTCCCCGGGCGTGATTGGTGAGCAATGAGAACAATTGCAGAATCCGAAAGAACCTTGATGCTCTTTGAATGCTCCCTGATTCTCTTCATACCCAGAATTTCGCCGGTCTGCGGGTTTATGGGTGAGTTTATATCAACCCTCATCAGAACCTTCTTCTCTGTGAGATCCACCTCGTGAAAGGCCACGTAATCGTAAGCCATTTCTACCCCACGAGCAGGTATAGATTCCCCATTATTAACGGTTTGCCGCAGAGCTTAATAAAGATACCGAGAAACGGGGAGAAATATTATTTAACTTCCCCGAGAACCTTTACGGGAAGGAGCAGAAGAGGTATATCATTCGCACTACGAGCCTCTCCGGTCTAGGTTGGGTATTTCACTCCTCAACGAAAGCGTTTTTGTTCCCAAAGTCCACGTAGAGTTTTAGACCCGAAGCCACAAAGAAGTCGGCCCCGAGGACATCAGGTGGGGGAGGAGTGACCCTTTTTACTCCTTTTTTTCTCCTAACCATAGGTTTCTGTGTGCTTATGAGGATATAATCCATCTGCACCGGGAGGTGTGGTTTCTCATCACTTCCAATTAATATGAGTTTTACATCCTTAAGAACATAAGCCTGGATGGCACCTCAACCGAAACCCGCTAGATGGGTGGGAGATGGCTCTAGTTGGTTTAGGTTCATGCCAAGTTGATTTAACGTCGTTTCACTTATTATCGTCTTGGGGGAGCCCGTGTCAACAAACATTGGAATGGGTATGGGAGTATTCTGTGATGCGAGAGGGTGAAGGATAAAAACGCTTGCAGCAATGCGCAGGTCCTAGGTTATACTGAGGGTGGATTTATAACCCACTCAACGTCCCCCATTAGAGAAGGTAAATGACATCCGCTGGAGGGATGTACTGGATCAGGGTTTTTTAAAGTCTATCCCAAGTTCTTCTAACTTTTCTTTGAGTTCATCAGGGGTCTCAGCATGGGCTACAACTTCACCGTGGTCTATTGCTATATACTCCCCACCATACCTCTTTCTGAGGGACAACATATTGTTGGTAAGAAGTTCAATGCTTTTCTTATACTCGCCATAAATCCTAATAAGTTCCTGGTTATTGACTTCCATTCGTTTCACCATCGGTAAGGGTTTCCATCATCCCGCAGGAAGGGATATATCATGGATGGAATATTTATTGATTTTGGTCTAGGTGTGTGGCTTATCATTCTTCAACCCCTCTTAGAAAAAGACATTTTTCGGACCCCGGGAGGTAAAGTGGGGTCACTTCATGTGAAGTCAGTTAGTGAAAAGCGCTGAGGGGGGGATTTGAACCCCCGCGGCGCGCAAGGCGCCACCGGCTCTCAAGGCCGGCGCTTTAGGCCTGGCTAAGCTACCTCAGCACAGATCAAGCCGCATGTCCAGTAGGGAGATAGCTAAAAGATGAGGGAAAAATAAAGATTTCCCCCCGTTTTACATTCTCCCGGGGGGTTTCGGGTTTTCATGTAGCTGATGAGATACCCCTCAGCTTCTGAGCATTATCTCAACATTCACACCATCCGGCACCTTTATTTTCATCAGGTGCCGAAGGGCCCTCTCATCAGCATCCAGATATATCAAACGCTTGTGAACCCTCATCTCCCACCTGTCCCAGGTCTCCGAGCCCTCTCCATCCGGGCTCTTCCTCACAGGGACCACAAGACGCTTTGTGGGCAGGGGAATGGGACCACTCATATTAACTCCAGTTCTCTTTGAGATCTCCTTAATCTGAGAGCAGACACTGTCCAGGGTCTTCGGGTTTGTTCCCGTCAGTGTTATCTTTGCCTTTCCAGCCATTCCCCTCGCCTACCGCAATTTTACCTCTTCTCCACTTCCAGGCACATCCCGGCAGCCACGGTCACACCCATATCACGTATGGCGAAACGACCCAGCTGCGGGATGTCTTGCACCCTCTCAATAACCATCGGTCTTGTTGGCCGGATCTTCACCACAGCGATCTCACCGGTTTTGATGAAGTTGGGGTTCTCCTCCTTCACCTGGCCTGTACGTGGATCTAGTTTCTGCAGAAGCTCTTCAAACCTGCAGGCCACCTGGGCGGTGTGGCAGTGGAAGACAGGTGTATATCCAGCAGTGATGACGCTTGGATGCTGAAGCACCACAATCCTCCCGGTGAACGTCCTGGCTACAGTGGGTGGATTGTCAGGATGTCCGGCCACATCACCACGGCGAATGTCCTTCTTCCCAACACCCCTGACGTTGAAGCCTATGTTGTCGCCCGGCTCCGCTTTCTGCATTGGTTCGTGGTGCATCTCAATGGACTTCACCTCACCAGAGACTCCCGGTGGGTTGAATATCACCCTGTCGCCCACCTTCAGAACCCCTGTCTCCACACGACCAACAGGCACGGTGCCTATCCCAGTAATGGAATAAACGTCCTGAATGGGTATTCTGAGGGGCAAATCCAAAGGTTTAGGCGGAACCTCAAGGGCGTTAAGGGCCTCTATCAGTGTGGGACCCTTCCACCAGCTCATATTAGAGGATTGCTTCATCACATTGTCGCCCATATAGGCAGAGACCGCCACAAATGTAACCTTGCTTGGGTCCCACCCAATAAGTTTAAGGAGCTGGCTAACCTGTTCCTTCACCTCATTATATCTCTTCTCGTCGTAGGGCGGCTTCGTGGCATCCATCTTGTTAATAGCCACAATAAGCTGCTGGATGCCGAGGGTTCTTGCAAGGAAGACGTGCTCCTTCGTTTGGGCCATCACACCCTCTGGGGCAGCCACCACAAGGACGGCGGCGTCTGCCTGGGAGGTCCCAGTGATCATGTTCTTAACGAAGTCTCTGTGTCCAGGAGCGTCTATGATCGTGAAATAGTATTTATCCGTGTCAAACCTCCTGTGGGCCACATCAATTGTAAGGCCCCTCTCCCTCTCCTCTTTTTCTCTGTCCATAACCCAGGCAAACTCAAAGGTGCCCTTACCCTTGGCCTCCGCTTCCTGCCTGTATTTCTCAATTAAGTGCGGATCAATGGCTCCCGCCTCGTAGAGCAATCGCCCTACCAGAGTGGATTTTCCATGATCCACGTGTCCTATGAACACTAGGTTCAGATGTGGTTTATCCGCTGGCATTATTTCAACCTCCGTGTAGTTGATACCTCAACTCCTTAATAAATTTTCATATATAACTGTTTCCTGGTCCCCCCTCATGTGGATGCGTAATAATCGGCACCTGGGGGTTCTGGCTTCAGACCCTTACGAGTTCTAATCTCACGGGTTACCTTCTCTAGAAGCTCCCTGGGCAGTTTTTCAAATCCCATAAACTCTGTACTCCAGAGGGCTCTACCCTGTGTCGCTGACCTTATGGCCCCAGCGAAACCGAACATCTCCGCCACAGGGGCTTTGGCGGTTATGTTAACAGTGTCCTCCTCCTGTTCAATATCCAGTATTGTGCACCGCCTCTGATTGAGCTCCCTGGTCACGTTTCCCAGAAGGTCCTGGGGTATGTTTATGAAGAGCTTTAATTTCGGTTCCAGAAGGATCGTTCCCGCCGTCACCATCGCGCCGTAAATGGCAGATCTCCCTGCGGGAATTACCTGGGCAGGTCCTCTGTGAATAGAGTCCTCGTGCAACTTAGCGTCCACAAGTCGTACCTTAACTCCCATCACCGGTTCCCACGCCCTAGGACCGCGATCCATGGCTTCGTGGAAGGCCTGGATAAGAAGCTCCTTTGTCTCATGGAGGTACTGAATACCCTTAGTGGCATTTATGAAGATATTCGTACCATGTATGTCATAGACGTTTTTAGCCTCATCCTTGTCCATACCCAAATCCTGAAGCTTCTTCGCAAGCGCCTTAGGATCCTTGATCTTTTCATCGGAAGGAATTTCACCCTCCAGTATCGCCTGAACAATTTCTTTGGGAAGAGGTTCAACCTCTATGTAGAAACGATTGTGTTTGTTGGGAGACTTTCCCTCAAAGGAAGAGGGGCTCTTACCCTCCACGGATTCCCTATAAACCACTATTGGTTCAGAAGCCCTTATCTCAACACCGTGTTCATGTACAATTCTGTATTGTGTGACCTCTAGGTGAAGTTCCCCCATACCGGAGAGAAGATGTTCTCCGGTCTCCTGGTTGATCTCAACCCTCAAGGAGGGGTCTTCTTTAGCCACAGTCCTTAAGACCTCCACCAGTTTGGGAAGATCCTTCATGTGGACTGCCTCTATAGCAACGGTTACCACAGGTTCAGATATGTGTTTGATCTTCTCAAAGGGTGTCAGATCAGGCATAGTGGAGATTGTTGACCCGGAGATGGCATTCTTGACACCGGTCACAGCAACAATGTTCCCAGCAGGTGCCTCATCCACCGGAATACGATCTGGACCCACGTAT
Organism: Thermoplasmata archaeon; assembly: GCA_021160765.1. Lineage (GTDB taxonomy): Archaea > Thermoplasmatota > Penumbrarchaeia > Penumbrarchaeales > EX4484-36 > EX4484-36. Next base: position 1,970 of record JAGHBW010000114.1, on the reverse strand, counting down.
ACCGCAACCTGCTGTATTCTGCTTTTTCCCGGCTGACCTGCCACGTAAACCTCCTGTCCTTTACGCAACTTCCCTGCAAATATCCTCCCCGCCGCCACCTCACCAGCGTGTGGATCTATCAATATTTTTGTGACCATAAAAACAGGTTCAGAATCGGGAGAACACTCCAGCATAGCCTTCCCAATCTCGGACTCCAGATCACCGTGCCAGATCTTCGGAATACGTATCTTTTGTGCCTCCACGGGGTTTGGCAGATGCTTTATCACCATATCCAAAAGAACCCTGTGAAGTGGAGCCTTCTTCGCAAGTTCTCTATCCTTCCCCTCCGCAAGATACTCATACACATCCTTAAACGTAATCCCACTTTTCTTCATGAAGGGAACAGATATTGCCCAGTTCTGATATGCCGATCCAAAGGCAACAGATCCGTCCTCGGGCTTCACCCTCCACGCCTTCTTAAATTGGGGCTCTGCCATTTTATATATCAGCTCGTTCACCTTCATTATTATCTTTCCAAACCTCTCCTGCATCTCTTCTGGGGAAACCTTCAGCTCGTTAATGAGACGATCAACCTTATTTATGAACAGTACCGGTTTCACCCTTTCCCTCAGGGCTTGCCTTATCACAGTCTCAGTTTGAGGCATAACCCCTTCAACTGCACAGACCACTATAATCACCCCATCCACCGCCCTCATTGCTCTGGTTACATCCCCCCCAAAATCAACGTGCCCCGGGGTATCTATCAGATTAATCAGATACTCCTCACCTTCGTAATCGTGAACCATAGAAGCATTTGCTGAGTTAATTGTTATTCCCCTAGCCTGTTCCTGCTCGTCATAATCTAGAAGAAGTTGCTTTCCAGCAAGCTCCTCAGACATCATCCCAGCGCCGGCTATCAGATTGTCGCTCAGTGTTGTTTTGCCGTGGTCAATGTGCGCTGCTGTGCCTATGTTTCTTATGAGCTCTGGTTTCCACATTATCCTCTGAGCCTTCTTTATATTCTCCTCTTTCCTTCCCATTTCCACTCACCTACACTTTAAAAAAATCATCGGGCTGATGCTGCTATTCTCTCCACCTCTTCCTTCTTGGAGATGGCGTAGCTTGCAACATCCTCCTTTGCTGCCAGCATGATCTCTGTGGCAAGGCATTCTGCAGCGGATTTCCTGTTTTTAAATGACATCCTGACAGCGCCTTTGCATATGTTTCTTAGCGCGATGTCAAGTCTTCTGGAAGGGGATACATCCACAGCCTTGGGAACGGATATCCCGCCAAACTTAAGTCTAGTGACCTCCTCTCTGGGAGCGCTGTTTACCAGTGCGTCAGCCAGCACCTGTAATGGGTTCTTTCCAGTCTTTTTTTCTATTATTTCAAAGGTCTGCTGGACTACCCTGTATGCCTTGCTCTTCTTTCCTGTGTATTTCTCTGTTCTCATCATATTGTTTATCAAGCGCTCAACTATCGTCAAGTTCGCCTTGTGGAATGCACGATTAGCATGCCTACCGTGAGTGTGATGTACGAGAACCGGTTTGAAAATTATGTATTTAGCTAGGCCCGGGTCGGAAACCACAACCTCTTTCACTGAGTATTTCCCAAAAACGAGGTAAAGGCTTTCTGGTATGGTGGGTGCAGGCTGCTCTATTACTGGAGTTGCAACCTTTTCCGGCTTCTCCTCCTTTTTCTTCCCTGTCTCCCCCTCCTTTTTCTTTCCCTCTTTCTCCTCCTTTACCTCCTCCTTCTTCCTCCGCCTGGTGGACCTCTTCTTCGTAGCCTTTTTCTCCTCCTTCTTTTCAGGAGTCTTCTCCTCAACCTTTTCTGGAGCCTTTTCAACTTCCTCCTCTGCACCCTTCTTCCCCTCACCCTCCTCCACCTTTTCCACTACCTCCTCCTTCCCCTTTTTCTCCTCAACCTCTTCCTCAACCTTCTCCTCCACTTTCTCCTCCTTCTTTTTCCTCCTCCCGGTTGTCCTTCTC
>JAGHBW010000065.1 GCA_021160765.1 Thermoplasmata archaeon | reverse complement strand
GCAAGGTTGTCAGAGAAGGCTTGACAAACCCTGATAAATGGAGGAGAAGAGAGGTTGAAGCAGATGAAGAAGACCCACTCTACCCTTTAAAGAGAATGGCGAAGACAGAGGATCAGCTTAGAGGGATAGAGGAGATCATACGTTTCACAGAATCTTCAACGGAAAGAAAGGTCCTTCTTCTTCTAGCGGACAGGGGGAGGGGTAAGTCCGCCGCCTTGGGGCTCTCTGCAGCAGGATGTGTTGCTGAGGGGAGAGCTGGTAAGATTGTTTTAACGTCTCCAGAGAGGACAATGGCGGAGGAGGCTGTTAAATTCTTCAAGAAGGGATTGTTCTCTCTTAAAGTGTCGTTTCAGGAGAGGCCTGGTGGGTTAATGGAGGGGGAGGGCCCCGGGGGCAGATGGAGCTTTCAGTACCTGCCTCCCACCACAGCCACGGCGGGAAGGTGGGATCTGCTTCTGGTGGACGAGGCAGCAGCCATACCCTACAGGCTGCTGCTGAAACTAGCCCGCCGCTCCCCCTCCCCAATTTTCTCCACCACCATTCATGGGTATGAGGGGGCAGGCAGGAGCTTCACTGTAAAATTCATTCAGGGATTGACTGAGGATGGGTTTGACATAAAGAGGGTGAGAATGGAGGAGCCCATACGCCATGCCCCCTCTGATCCTGTTGAGAAGTGGCTCTTCCGAGTTCTGATGCTATCAGCCGAGCCAGGGGAAATGCCTTCAAAGGTGGACAGAAAAAAACTAAAATTCCTCTTGGAGCCTGCGGGAGAGGTTCTTGAGAGGGACGAGGAGTTCTTCCGCAGGTATTTTGGGATCTTTATACTTGCTCATTATAAAAACACCCCCAACGACCTTGCAATACTGCTGGATGGGGCGAACCAGAGGATGGCCACACTTGTTCACAAGGGTACCCCTCTTGTGGCACTTCAGATAGCGGATGAGGGTGGCCTCTCCCCAAGCACCCTTGAGAGGATTTACAGTGGCTGGATACCCCCCGGGAACCTGATCCCAGACTGTTTTATAAAATACTATCGGGACGAGGTTCTGGGCACACTTAAAGGCATCAGGGTTGTAAGGATAGCCACCCATCCGTACCTTCAGAGAAGAGGGTTGGGAACAGAAGCGCTGAAGAGGTTTGAGGAGAGGGCCAGGGCTGAGGGCTATGATTATGTGGGCACATCTTTTGGAGCCTCTTCAGACCTTCTGAATTTCTGGTTAAGAAGTGGATATACCCCAATTCACCTCTCTCCCTCCCCTAATCCAGTAAGCGGAGAGCACTCCGTGATAATGGTCAAACCGTTAACTGATAAACTTAGGAGAAGAATGAACGAGCTCAAATCTTCCTTTATACGGAGAACGCTGGAAGGTCTGCCAGACCCATTAAGAGATGTTGAGCCAGAGGTTGTCCGACTTCTTCTTGACCCCCCTTCGGTGGACTTCCACCTACATCTGGATGAATTGGACCTGAAGAGGGCTGTAGCATACGCTTGGGGAACAATGACGTACGTTGTCTCAAGGGACGTTGTTCTCCCCTACGTAAAGGCGTATTTCTCTACTAAAAAGAGACCAGTTCTTGAGAGGAAAGAGGAGCTTCTACTTATCTCTCGCGTTCTTCAATGCAGGCCGTGGGAGGAGTGCTCCAGGATGATCCGAAAGGGACCAGTTTACACGATGATAAAACTGAAGGACATTCTGAAGATCCTTATCAGTTATTTTACGGGGGGAGAGATTGTTGAGAGGGAGATTAAGAGATATCCGAAGAGGGGTTAAAGTGCACCTTTTAAAACTAGGTCAATCTGCTCAAGGAGAAGGTCAAGAGGATATGGCTTTTGGATAATGCTCTTTACCAGAGGATCTCTTTTGAGCCTTCCGGTTCTGTCCTCGGAGAACCCAGAGGTTATGATCACAGGGGTTGATACCCCCATGATGGACATGGACTTTATGAAATCCTCCCCGGTCATGTCCCCCAGCAGGAAGTCCAGAATAATACAGTCAAACCTCTCATTTTTTAGAAGCTTCAGACCCTTTCTACCCCCCTCCGCGAGGGATATTGTAAATCCTCTGGATCCGAGATATTCGCCTAGCACCTCCCTCTGGACCTCCTCGTCCTCCACAACGAGAATCCTCCCACCACCCTTCCTTTCACCTACCTTGGCCACCTTCTTTCTCAGTGGAGTTGGAGTTTCCACCTGCAGGGGAAGATAGACGTGGAAAAGCGTTCCAACGCCCTCCTCTGAGTAAAACGTTATCTCTCCACCGTAATATTGAACGATCCCCCGTGACATGCTCAGCCCCAATCCAGTGCCCTTTTTCTTTCCTCTGGTCTTGGTGGTAAAGAAGGGGTCAAATACCTTTTTCTTGATTCTGTCAGGAATCCCGCATCCATTGTCTTTCACAGTGATGTGTGCATAGTGCCCATCCTTTGGGAGGAAGTACATCTTCGCCTCATCACCGCTCAGATAGACCTCCTCGCCCTTGATCTCAATAAGCCCCTTTTTTCTCTCTCCAATAGCCTCACTGGCGTTAAGAATTAAATTGATGAAGACCTGCTGTAAGCTCCCCGGGTCGGCGTAGACAGTGAGACCCTTCTCAGGCAGTTTTACATCAACCTCAATGTTGGGTGGTATGTTGCTTTTAACAAGGTTTATGGTGTCTATTATAATCTTCTTCATGTCCACATTAACAGGTTTTCCCACATACCCCGTTGCAAGGTCTCTCACCTTCTCAGCAAACCCCCTGGCGGATTCTAGAATGCTCCACAGCATGGACAAATATCGCTCTCTCTCCTCCTCACTTTTCGCCCTTAACATAAGCTCAACAAGGCCGCTTATCCCCTGGAGGTAGTTGTTGAAATCGTGGGCCAATCCAGATGCCAGAACCCCTATACTCTCAAACTTCTGCTGCTCTATCATCCTCTCAAGTTTCATTCGGTCCATCTCGTCCCAGAAGACTGCCAGATACTGGAGTTTCTCCCCCCCGCTCCCTATGGGGGTGATTGATGCCCTCATGTCTTTGAGAGCCCCATCACTCCCTTTCAGCCTAAGTACCCCGCTCCACCTATTTCCAGACCGAAGGTGTCTCATCATGTTCTGATAGAACACCCGTCCCTCTCTGTCTGTGCTTAGGAAAGGTGTTTTTTTACCTACGAGCTCCGTCAGGGTGTATCCTGTGAGATTCAAAAATGCACTGTTGGCAAATTTTATTGTACCGTCCCAATCCACCAGAAGTACGGGGTCGTCCATGAGATTTATGGCGTCCCACAGGGCAATCTTCTCCTTCTCGCCTCTGTACTTTGTGATCCACTCCTCCAGTTCAATTGCAGCAGTTTTCAAAAAATATACCTCTTCCTCTTCAGCCTTTCTCTTCCCGCAGTAGTCAAAACCTATAAAACCGTAAAATTGCCTTTCCGGATGAAGTGGGATGACCAGTATGTTTTTTATACCCTGTTCTTTCAAGATTCCGCGCTCTGGTTCTGGGAAGGTGTCCACATCCCCCCAGATGATCCTACCATTTTCAAGGTTCTCCCTCCAGAATGGGACCTCTGAGTACGGAAGGGCCTTGAGGAGTGGGTTATCTATCTGAGGCTCTATACCCTCCCTCACCCACTCACTAACCTGACTCATGTATAGTTCCCCGTCCTTCCAGAAGTTTGTGAAGAGGTAAACCCTGTCTGCCCCTGAAGCTTCCCCCAATATACCAAGGCTCTCCCTTCTGTATGCCTCCTCCGGTTTTCTGGCCCTGATGAGGTTCTCGGCCCACATGCTCAGGGCTTTAAGATGAGGGATCTCACGGAATGCGTTCGTCTCATTCAAGGAGAGGCCGTTCATCCGATCTCCTCCCCCTGCAGGGGTTCTCTTCAGAGCAGAAAGGTGTGTTCTGAAATATTTATTTTTCCCCTGCAATATCTGTTTCTGTTATGCCCTCTTAATGGACTCTAGCAGCCTCTTTTTGATCAGGCTGGAGGGAAGAGAGGAGACCTCAATAATCTTCATCCTGCTAGAAAGACCTGAAACAATCTTCACATCCACCCTCTCCACGCCTAGCACGGTAGATAACAACTCCACAAGTTCCGCGTTCGCCTTTCCTTTCTCCGGAGGAGACCTGAGTTCTATTCTAATTCTGCCCCTCCACTCATCATACCCGACAACCTCGCTCCTCCTGGAAGAGGGCTTAACTTCCACCTCAACCCTTCCCATCTCCCTTCACCATATCAAGCGCCTTCTCAATTCTTTCAAGAACAGCATCCCTTCCCATTGTGGAGAGAAAATATCCAAGGCGGGGACCCCTTGTGGTGCCAAGGTAGATCATGTAGAATGCCTCAAAGGTCCTTTTTGGATTTATCCCCTCCTTCCTGCTGGCTTCGTAGATTGTGTTGTGTATCATCTCCGCTGTCCACTCTATGCTGGAGAGAGCCTCTCTCATCACGCGAAGTGCCCGCACCCTCTCCTCCCCCAACATCTTAACGGCCTCCTGTGGGGGGTCAGGATGGAGGGTCACCTTCACCTCCATGGGGGCATATTTACTCAGCCAGTATTTAACTGCCTGACATCTCTTTCTAATCCTCTCAATCTCCTCTGGAGTGAGCTCCCCCTCAAACCCTTCCGTTCTCTTTATGGTTGCGAGAACCTCCTCAAAGGAGGGTTTAATTTGAACAAGGGTGACAAGGTGGCGGTAGGGAACCTGATGGGGCATCTTCTCTGGAATTCTTTCCGGGTTCACCTGGGCAAGTTCATAAGACCTTTTGAGCTCCTCTGCGTCCTCCGCGGTTTCAAGGCCGTAGTATATCCTCTCCGCTCTGTCAAAGTCATCCACAAGGTTCAATATTCCCCACGCAGGATCAAAATCAATGTGTCTTGAGGGCTTCGTTCTAGCGATCATAAACCTGAGGACCTCAGGTGGGGTCATCTTTAGCATCTCAACAGCACTTACAACAACACCCTTTGAGGAGGACATGGCGCCTTTACCCTTAAGTTGAATCCATTCGTACACCACAGGATAGGGCGCATCCCTTCCGAAGATCTCTTTTACAATTCTGCTAGCTGTATCATAAGAACCCCCAGAGGCAGCATGGTCCTTTCCAAACGGTTCAACGGTAACCCCAAGGAACCACCATCTGGCAGGCCAATCAACCCTCCAGGGCAGTTTTCCTTCAGCCTTTCTAATATCTGCACGCCCCTCATGACCACATCTGCAGCGATAGTAAACGTACGGGTATTCATAGCCAGTGACAACGGTGGTATTTAACCTGCCACAGGAAGAGCACTTCGGGGTGTAGGGAAACCAACCATCGGGGAGGTCTCTTCCAGACACGTTCACAAGGATCTCTCTTATCCTCTCCCTCCCCTCTATGATTCTCCTGGTGGCCTCCGCATATCTTCCCTCCTCATACATCTTATGGCTTAAGAGAACCTCCACCTCAACACCCAGAACGTTCAGACTATCCAAAAACTCCTCAAGAAAGTGCTCAGCATAACTGTTGTGGGAACCGCAGGGGCATGGGATCTCAGAAAGGGGCTTTCCAACATGTTCACTGTATTCGGGAGGGAGAAATGGATAGACCTTCCTCAACGGGTCAAATGTGTCTCCAATGTAAACAAGACGAGCGTCTAGCCCAATATCTCTAGCAGCTCTGGCCACAATGTCCCCTGTCAAGATCTCCCTCATGTTCCCAACATGAATTGGCCCTGAGGGGGTGATACCTGTTGCAACGATGTGATGAGCGCCCCGACTCTTCAAATCTTCAGCAACAACGTCTGCCCAGTGCATTCAGTGTCCCTTCCCATCACACAACAGTGGTTCTAATGAGCCCTCTTAGGGGAACCCCCTCTATTTCGTTTTTCTGTGTTTTGTTCACCACAACACATGCGAGAACTGGGGTTCCCCCATGTTCTTTTATGGACTCTATCGCTTTTGACATGGTCTTTCCTGTGGACAAAACGTCATCAACCACGATAACCTTCTTCCCCTCCACCGTGGCATAATTAGAGGCAAAGGAGCCCCTAACGATACCCTGACTGTCGTTAAAGGTCGGCCTGAATATTGTCATTTCAACGTCCAATTGCTGAGCCACGAGAACAGCCAGAGGTATCCCGTTGAGTGCAATTCCAACTATGGTATCAACCTCCTCATCCCTCTTCTCCAGTTCTTCAAAGATGATGTCAGAAATAATCGCCGCTATATGCTGCAGTCTTGTTGGAAAAACGCCTACAGACTTCCATCCCACATAGATGTCTGCAGGGGGTTTTTCCGTCTTTATTCCCCTTGCAAGAAGCCAGGATACAGTCTCCTCTGAGAGATGAAGTTCCAGGGCGATCTCCTTTCTGGTAAGCCCTTTCTCCCGGAGGGCCAGTGCCTTCTCCACCAGGGGTTCAATTCCGCTGTCCATCTGAAACCACCAACCTGCAAAACCACTCAAGGAATATCTAATTTGCGATTATGGATTATTTACAAAACAATCTTTATATATAGGAAACAGGTTAGCCCACCTCACAATGAACCTAAGGGTTCTTTTTGCTGTTGTTTTCCTAATAATTGCCATCGTGGTGGTTCCTCTGGTGCACATAGCAAAGTACTCGTGGAAGAACAGAAAACTTACAGCCGCCTTCTCCATCCTAGGGGCGGCATCAGTTCTGATATTCCTCTATCTGGTCTGGGACCTCATCCCAGAGTGAAACTGAAGGAGTGTGGGGGAATTGGATAAAGAGCCGGTTTCTGCCAGAATGGCTGTAAAATTGCGAAAGAACGTACTTCTCAACCAGGTTTATCCTGTAAGGATGCCAGTTAAATGGTTCTGGAGGGAGGACCGGGTGGTCCTTGAGTACCCGAAGAATTTTACCCGTTTTGAGAGGTTCCTCCATCGCTACCTGGGCGGGCCCACCACGATCAAAAGACCTTTGGATGATGTTGGGACGGCCATATGGGTTCTCTGCGACGGCGAACACTCCATGGCTGAAATAATATACATCATCGCTGAGCGGTTTAAGGAGAAGGTGGAGCCAGCGGACAAGGTTGTGAACTCCTTCATGGAAGTTCTCCTTAAGTTAAATCTGATTAGGCTGGAGAGGAGAAAGAAGGGTGCAAGGAAGATCATCATCCAGCCAACAGAAAGTAGCGCTTAAGAAAACCGATAAATTTAAACTTGTTATTTCTCTACACATCTATGGCACCAGACGTGGGTGATTTCATGAATTTGAAGGGTTTTAGGTCTCGTCGGGCCCTAT
>JAGHBW010000138.1 GCA_021160765.1 Thermoplasmata archaeon | reverse complement strand
GGGAATGGGGTCCTTTAGACCAGCCTCTTTGAACCCCTTTATTCTCAATTTACAGGAGTCGCACACCCCACAGGCCCTCTCCCCTCCCTTGTAACAGGACCATGTGAGGGAGAAATCCAGACCCAGAGAGTGTCCCAGACGTACAATCTCCCCCTTGGACATGTTGATGAGGGGTGCTACTATCTTTATCGCCCTCCCCTCCACCCCGGCCTTTGTCCCCCTCTTTAATACCTCCTGAAAAGCCTCAATGAACTCCGGTCTGCAGTCAGGGTAGCCAGAGTAATCAAGGGCGTTGACACCGATGAAGACCGCCTCAGCACCAACACTTTCTGCCCAGGCGGATGCGATGGAAAGAAGTACAATATTCCTGGCTGGAACGTATGTTGGGGGGATGCTGGAATCTGGGATCTCTTCCAGCCTCCTGTCTGTGGGAATCTCCTCTGCGCCTAGAAGGGCTGATGATTGAAAAATAAAAGGTGGTAATTCTATTATCCTGTGTTCCTCTGCTTTGAGGTATTTTGCGACAGATTTTGCTGATTCTATTTCTCTTGAATGCGTCTGGCCGTAGATAACTGTAAGGGCATATATGGAGTACCCCTTGGACCTAGCATACGCTGCGGTCACGGAGGAATCTAGACCTCCGCTAAGCAGGACTACTGCTCTCTTCTCCATATACTCCACGCTCCCTGACCCCATCCCTCATCAACGGCCAGTGAAATCTCCACAACACCCTCTGGGGGGGGATAGAGATCAATCAACCTTGAGAGTATGTACGATGAGATGTTCTCTGCAGTAGTGGCCTCAATAGGCAGGATAACCACGTCCTCTTTTGGAACAACGTAGATCTTTCCGGAGTTGTCCACCCTAATGCTCTCTCCGATCTCTTCAATCCTCACTGTTTTGCTTCTCCCCGGGAGTAGGAGTTTATGATCCAGTTCCGCAGTAAGGCGCTTTAGGGCGTCCTTGAGAAGGCCAAAATCGGCAACCATCCACTCCTCGTTCAGCTTTCCTGTCACCTTCAATTTCACCACATAGGTGTGACCGTGTAAGCGGGAGCACTTGTTGTGGTGGGGTAGGAGATGGGAGGATGAAAATCTTATTCCAAGCCTCCAGCCATCTATCTCAAGGGTTCTTCTGCTGTCAATCTGTTTCATGTTTCCGGCTATATCCCTGCTCATATTTTTTTCCTGCGATTGATAAGGGCGTATAAAGTGGCAGGGATGGCGGCTAGTATGAAACTTACTGCTGTATAATCTGGTAGAGCAGGTGTTTTGTATTTGAAGAGGTCGGATGGGCTTGTTATCTTCTCTTCAACGAAATCCTTCACTTTGCCGTGGGTTTCAAACTTTATTGAATCAGAGTTCATTTCCAGGGAGGCAGAGCCGAAGATTATTCCACCAGTTGTTCTGAAGATGGTGTAATAGTACTCTAGATTATCCACGGTGTCCCCGTCCACAGTAACATTTCCTCCAGTGTCTATCCAGTCTGTAAGCCGGAAGGCATCCCGTAAGAGAAACTCTCTGTTCACAGGATCTATGGGGGCGATTACATAGTCACCATTTTTAAGGGGTATATAGACGTTGAACCATCCGTGTCCACCCCACATGTCCTGGGAGGGGTCGTAAAGGTGGCCCACCTCCAGCCACGCGGGGATTCCAACAGCCCTTGCCAATGTTGCCATAAGTATGGATTGATCGTCGCAGTCTCCCCTTTTGTCCATATATGTGCCCCAGGCGTATTTTGGATACCCCCAGTAGCGCTCTGAATCTATCTGCATCTCCGTCGGTGTGGGATACTTTATGTTCTCCACAACCCAGTTGTAAATGGCTCTAATCTTTCCCAGAACAGTCTTTTCATCCTTTGTTAACTGAATGGCAAGGTTTTTCAGCGACTCGTTGGAGGGCCAATATCTGTAATCCACCTTCCCATCACCATCAAGGTCCACAGGATCTCCGTTTTCATCGTAAATAGGCCACTGGTCGTGCAGGTACTTCTCCTTAATCTCCTGAGGTATGTCATTTACCGTTCCAGAGTCCTTCTCATCTATATCCCATTTATATGTTCTAGTTTTTATATAATATGTCACAGATATCGTCTTCTGGCCAACAAAGTTTCTCAGTTCCCAGTACATCATCTCCTGTGTTTGTGAATTCAAATCTGGGGGTCCACTGTCGGGGGGCTCAGAGGTTTCTATTCTTTTAACGTCCTGGAAGTACCCGTCAGAGGGAATGTCCTTGGGGACGGGAACCTTCAGCGTTACTCTGCTCACTGGCCCTCCATGAGAAGTTATGGTGAAGTTCATTCGCATAATTATATCAGCGGTCTCAGGAAACTCTCTATATGGAGTGTAAAGCTGTTTGATCATGGGATCATTGAGGATTCTATCCCTTGGCCCAGAGAACTGTGGTAAGGTTAAGAAAAGTATTATTGCCACTAGAATGGCAAGTTTGATCGCTCTTCTCCTCATTATCTTTCTTTTATATGGATTTGGCTTCCTCTTGGTGGTCTTCTCCTTTACCTTCT
>JAGHBW010000164.1 GCA_021160765.1 Thermoplasmata archaeon | reverse complement strand
GTATAGGACACCTCTCTTCAAATCAACTAGATGAAATGCACACTTCACCTTCCCCGGGGGGGTATCATGGGCCCTCATCGTTATCTCCCTGACCTCTCCTCTTCCCACCTCCTCAATCTTAAAGCCGTACTCCTCAAGTCTCTGGGGGACTTCACCCTCCCTGGTGTAGCAGCGTATCCACCTCTCCAGTTTCACATAGGGATTCATGGCATCAATGGTCAAAATGGGGATATATTTGTACCCCAGCTCCTTAAGAGAAGAGACACGGTGCATCCCATCCAGGACCACCCTGGTATTCCTGTCAACTATAATGGGGTGCCAGAAATAGGAGGAACGCTTGAAGGATCTTCTTAACTCCTCAAGGTTCTCCCTTATCGTTTCCTCGTGGATTATTAGCCTGTCTACCCTCTCCAGGAGTATCTCAAGTTTAAGGGGGTGGTTCTCCCCCCCATCCTTCACGAAGTGCACAATGGGATACGTCATCCCTACCTCCTCTCAAAACCTCTCTCCAGTGAGCCTCTCATAGAGTTCTATGTAGAGCCTTCTCACCTCTCCCACCATATCCTCCGGGAGTGGTGGGATCTCTGGCTCTTCCTCTCCCCTCTCTCTGGCCTCTCTAAGTCTCTCATAATACCCACTCTCCCTGTAATATTTCCTTACAAACTCTTTGGAGAGTTCAACAAACTGCCCCTCCTCGTAAAGTTTAGCATCCCAAAAACGGTCCTCATCAGCCGTCCCAAAGGTATCCAGCAGCATGGGGGACCTCTCCTCATCCATGCCGAACTCCTTTTTCCCGTCAACGTGTATCAGTCCACCGGCCCTAGCTCTCCTCTCAATCTCTTCATCCACTTTCAGTATGATCTCAACGATCTCGTCGTACTCCTGTGGGGTGAGAGAGGACATCTCAAGGGCCTCCTTCTTGCTTATGGGCCGGTCATACTCCTCCAGCTTTGTGGTCACCTCAATAAAGGGTTCTGGAAGCCTTTCCCCATACTCAGGAACCCCATTAAAACCAATGCTTTTAGGGTCAATCTTGCCCCTCTTCATCCTGTCGTGAAGAGACCCGGCAACATAATAACGTGCGATGAACTCCAAAGGTATAAGGAACGACCTGCTTTTCGGTGTGATTTTAGAATAATCGCGTATTACCTCAACCCTCTTTACCTTCATCGTGGATGGAGTGGGACACTCCAAAAAATGTGTTTTGAAACCCATTTTCTCAGCCCTCTTGAACCAGAATGCAGCAGTTCTGCAGAGGGTCTCTCCCTTCTGAGGGATTTCTGTGGGGATGATCTTATCAAATACGGATATCCTATTGCTGAAGCGAAAGAGAAGATATGTGCCCTCTTCAGGAGCGTAGACGTCCTTCACCTTACCCTGTCTTATCAACTTCATGTTCCCGATAAGTGTTTCTTCACTCGCATCTGGACTTCGCACAAAATCACCCCGGGCTTTATGGACCTAATTGCACCTTCAATTAAATGGTTTTCTCAGCAATAAAATTATAAAAAGAAACAATTCCCTCCCCAAGGCCCGGTGAGGGACATGAAACATAGAGAAGAAAAGGATCCATTAGGAGCAAAAAAGGTTCCGGGGGAGGTTCTCTGGGGCATTCAAACCCTTAGAGCGATGGAGAACTTTCCAGTTTCAGGCGTCCCAAACCATCCTGAGATATGGAGGGCATATGCTGAGATAAAAATGGCGTGTGCAAAGGCCAATATGGACGTGGGAGCCTTAGATGAAAGAAGGGGCAAGGCCATAATCAGCGCCATTGAGGAGATCTTAAACGGAAAACACTGGGATAACTTCGTCGTGGACAGATTCCAGGCAGGCGCTGGTACCTCTACAAACATGAATGTGAATGAGGTTATAGCCAACAGAGCCCTTGAAATAATCGGTGAAGAGAAGGGAAGATACGACATAATCTCCCCCAATGACCACGTAAACATGGGCCAGTCCACCAATGACACCTTCCCTTCTGCCTCCCATATAGCAGTATACAGGCTTTCAGGAGACCTGATAAGAGTGTTAAAAGAGCTTCTTCTGGCCTTTAAACGTAAAGGAGAAGAGTTCTCAGATGTGATGAAATCCGGAAGGACTCACCTTATAGACGCCATGCCCCTAACATTGGGAATGGAATTTACAGCATACGCAAAGACCCTGGAGAGGCATCTATCGGATATAACAAGGGCTAGAGAGGGGCTTTTAGAGTTGCCTTTAGGAGGAAACGCTGTGGGAACAGGAATCAACACTCATCCTGATTTTCAGAAACTGGTATTTCACTATTTACAGGAAACCACCGGAATCCCTTTCCGGCCAAACCCCATTCCTGTAGAGGGACTTCAAAGTCCAGGCAGGATTTTATCACTCGCCTCCGCTATAAACAACCTCGCTATTGAGCTTGGGAGGATCGCAAATGACCTCCGCCTTCTCTCCTCCGGCCCCACCACGGGACTGGGAGAGATAAATCTTCCGGCAGTCCAGCCGGGCTCATCTATCATGCCAGGTAAAGTAAACCCTGTAATGGCGGAGTGCTTGAATATGGTTTGTTATCATATAGAGGGACTTTATTACAGCGTAGCAAGGGCATCTGGTGCAGGTCAACTGGAGCTCAATGTTATGTTCCCCCTGATAGCCAACGAGACCCTTGAAATGATCAACCTTTTGATTAACTTCCTGCCAGTATACAGGGCGAAGGCCATTGAAGGGATTGTGGCCAATAAAGAGAGGTGTTACGGCTATCTGGAGAGAAACCCATCCCTGGCCACCCTTCTGGTTCCGAAAATAGGCTATCTCAGAGCTGCGGAGTTAGCCAAGGAGTCTTTGGAGAGGGGTAGGCCTGTTAAAGAGCTTGCTGTTGAAAAGGGCATTTTAACACATGAGGAGGCGGAGGAGATATTTTCTCCGAAGAACATTTTGGGGAACTTCAGAAATCATCCAGAATGACCTGAGGAGGATAAAAGAAGGGTGCGGGCGGGTTAGGAAAAAACACGTCAAAGGGGATGGGATGCACTCTTTCCTAACCCTGACCCATACTGTTTCAGCCAAAAGCTGAAACAGCATATTAACTAATGGGAACTAATATATAAAATTTTTCGGATCGTTGCTATCCAGATGGGCTTTCAGCTTTTTTTATCCCTCTCTCTCAGTTCACGGAAGGTTTCAACACCTCTTTGAAGTGCTGTAAATGCGCTTCCAATGAGAATTATGTACATCAGAATGTCAATAAACGTAAGATGGGTACCAGGTATGTACCCTTTCATGTTTTCTGTATAGAGAAAAATCTGTGCCAATGGGAAAACTATCAGAAGAAGCATTCTCTCCGCTCTTCCCATAATCCCGTGATAGTTCCTTCCACAGCCCAACGCTTGAGCCTGAGTACCCATATAACTAGCTATAAGCATGGAAACCACGGTGATAAGCCCTAGGGTTGTATCAACGAATGTTGTGAACGCTAAAGCACCCACAATCAAAACGTCAGAGAGCCTGTCTATTACGTGATCCAGAAAATCTCCAACTTGAGTGGCCCTTCCCGTTATTCGGGCTATTTTTCCATCTAAAGCGTCAAATAGTGCGTTTAAGGCAACCATCAGGGCACCTATAGCCAAGAAATATGGGGTTGGGTAGTCCCCGTAAATAATGGAGTCATATACGTAATAGGGGGAGAGATAGAAGAAGAGAGCTGCAAGAAAGGCAAATATAAGGGAGAGCGCCGAGATTATATTCGGATTCACACCCTTAAGCCTTCTAGCCAGTGGAAGTAGGATTATATCTGCCTCCTTTCTGTAATTGTTCAATACCATTCAAGGACCTCCTCCAGGTAATCTATCCTTCCTGCTCTATAATCCTCTATCGCCTCCCATCGCATCCCCCTGAAGTGGTGGAGGTATATTCTTTCCACAATCTCTGCGGTTTCATTAACCTCTAGTTTGGTGGTGTCAACCTCATATACAAAAGGACAACTTTCCATCGCTTCAGAGGTGATTATACCTAGCGCCTCTGCCTCAGCGTTCTCTCTGGCTTTCCTCTCATTATAACCCCTACGTATAAGTCTATTATATAGAATAGTAGGTGAGGTTCTGAGCACCACACACACCTCGGGACTTAAATAATGTGACAGATGGCCCTCAACAATCGCCCCCTCTCTCAGGACATCTACCACCTTCTGGGATAGTACGTTAGGGTCAACTATGACGCTTTCCCTCTCCTCGTCCCACCCCTCCCCCAGACCTTTTTCACGTATGTATTCGTTCAAGTGCAGGACTGGATAGCCCTTTGACTCCAGAACGTTAGAGACGTTGCTCTTGCCTGTTCCCGGGGTCCCTGTAAGGCTGATTATCTTCACACCATGAAGTATAGAAAGAAAGTTAAAAAAGGTTAGTAGTACTCCTATGACGGGACTTGCTACAAATGAAATAAGAAAACTTATAAAGCATTGTCCCAATAGTCTTTCAGCAGCTAAGGTGTTCCAATGAGATCGGAGGACTGGCAGAAAAAACACGGCCTTCCATTAGTGATTGCTATACTTCTCTTTCTTCCTATCGGCCATTTTATTCTTACAAATACCAGCGGTGGTGCTGAAACGCCACCAGAAGGCGTTGTTCGGGCAGCCCTAGGGACGGACATCTCTCTGGTCTCCTTCCTCTCCCACAATAATGGAAGTACATACCCAGAGGGCTTTCAAACAGTGGTTGTTCTCCTCAAAAACACCGGGAACACCACCTTCAACGAAACGCTTTATGTTAGACTCAAAGTCTCACCCAGAGATGACCCACAGAATACCACATACAGCGAGATCGCAATGGCCCCGGCCGGTTCCCTACTCTCCCCGGGGAACCAAACAACGGTTTCTTTTAACGCCTGGAACGCAACACCTGGCTGGTATATACTCAACGCCACCATAACAATATCTGATGAGAACCTCACCAACAACAGTCTGTCAATAACTGTGCACATAGTCGCCAAGTTCAATATGCTCCTTGAAATCTCCCTTCAAGGACCGAGACAGCAGATCATACCCCCTGGGAGTTCTACTCAAGACCCCGGGTTTACTCCATTCTCCTTTGTGGTCAGAAACAGGGCGGAGGTCCCTGTAAACGTGACATACACCATAACCTCCTCCCACAACTGGCTTATCCCCTTTAACCCAATTCAGGGTAGCATCACGAACATCTCCTCCTTTGGGGAGTCGGCCCCCATATACTTCAATGTGAAGGTGCCCTCAGACGCCCTGACGTCATCTCTGGATAGGGTGAACATAACAGTGGTGAGAGAGGATAACAGCAGTATAAAAGCAGAGGAGTACGTTCTAGTATTCACACAGGAGGTCTACTCCGTTGAGGTTATAGCGCCGCCCACGATGGAAGGGGTACCTGGGGGGCCACCACTTATATACATCTTCAGGGTGAAAAACACAGGAAACATTCCAGACCGCTATCACTTAACCCTATTCAACCAGAGCTGGTGGCCTGCACGATTGCTGGACGGTGAATACACATCAACCGTCTCCCCCGGGGAGGAGGTGAGGGTCAGAGCTCTTATTCGCATTCCCCAGCTCATATATGACAGAAGAATAGAGATGAAAACCTACTACGGTGCGGTGGGTCTTCTGACGTTAAGGGCAGAGAGCATGTCCTCTGGGGTGCAAAGCTCCGCCATTGCATATACACGGGTCTCCCTGGTCTACACTGTAGAAGTAGTCATGCATCCCAACAGAATCTTCGTGAATCCACTTAACACCACTCAGAGGGTTATTTTCAACCTATCAGTTAGAAGTGTTGACAACAGGGAGAACCCTGTCTCCTCCCCATATGTAACCGTAAATTTATCCATCCCTGACGGGCCCCTTTTCTATCCAGCATGGATGAGTGGGTGGAACCTATCTGAATCAAAAAGGTACAGCGCCGGCCTTTCAGCTGAATCCCTCATATTGAAAGGCGGTGTCTGGGACCATTCAGTACACCTCCTAGTTCAGGTCCCAATGGATCCCTTCCACGGGATATGTGAGATCAACGTCTCTGCTACCACTTCAGGGGATGGTAATGAATTCGGTGTAGAACTGCCATCTTACGGTGTTGCAATCGTTCAAATCAATCAAAGCAGGGGAGTGAAGGTTGATCCTGAAATCAAAAATATAAAGGATGAGAACGACAACGGGATACCCGACGGTCAGGAGGCCACTCCGGGAGAGTATCTGGAGATATTCTTCAACGTGACAAACATTGGAAATGGTCTTGATTATTTCCGTCTTGAAGTTGCGGGGGAAAGCAATTCCAGCCTCCCCTGGGAGGTGAGGATAAATGGCTCCGCTGCAACTGAGTACCTGACACCTAAGGGGTTTCACCCAGCGGATACTCATTACTATTATCTGGTTTCCGTACTTGTAAAGCCCTCATTAGGGATAGGCGTTGGGGAGTTCATAGATGTAAAATTAACAGCATGGTCTGGGGAGAACCCCCTTGTCCGAAACTCCAGTACGCTTCGCGTTTATGTGAAGGAGGGATTCGGCCTCAAAATTGAACCTGACGAAATTGAGGTAATGCTAGAGCCAGGGGAGAGGAGATACCTCAACTTCACTGTAATGAATCTCGGAAACGTAAAAGATAGTTTTATCTTTGAGATTGAAGGCGAGATACCTGAAGGTTGGAGTGTGGAGCTAAGGGAGAACTATCTGGATCTATCACCTGGGAGAAGTTCCAATGTAGTTGTTTCTATTATGTGTCCGAAAGAAGCGTTAGCAAACAATCAATATGTCTTCACCCTTCTCGGTTATTCCATTTCAGATACAAGGGTAAACGCCTCCTCAACAATTAAGGTGACCGTGAAAGAGATTCTTGATCTCGAACTCTACCCACTGGGTGAGACGATCGGCAAGATATATCCGGGCTCCACGGTGACCTTCACCTTCATGCTTACTAATAGAGGCAACTATAATGAGACTTTTGAACTCTCCCTTATAGGAATACCCAGCAACTGGAGCGCTACTGTCTCTGTGAAGGGTGGTAACAGGGTGGACCTCTCCCCTGGGCAGGGGGCTATAATATACGTAAACGTCTCCGCCCCTGGTATTGAGTCTGCCTCCAGCAGAAAGGACCTTGAAAGACTGAACATCCTTGCGGGAAGAAACCTTACAATGACGCTCAAGGTTGTCAGCACTACAAAGGTAAGAAGAACCCTATCCCAGAACTTTTATTGTATTGTGGAGCAATTATACAGGGCAAGGGCTGTTGGTCCGTATTTTGCCCTACAACTCTTTCCAGGAAAGGAGAGGGAAGCCACAGTAAAGGTAACTAATCTGGGAAATGGACCAGACCGTATAACTCTAATCTTTAACGGTGAGGATAGATACAAAAGATGGGTGAGAGGAGGGGATAATGCACTGCTGGTAGACCCATTTGAGGAGGCCACGGTAACGGTCTATGTAAAACCTCTCTTAATAGACGTTCCACGTTACAGGGAGATGTTCACTGTTGACGTTATTCCACTTACATCAAACAATCTGCCCCAGACCCCAGGAACTATTACTGGTGTTGTCCTTCCCTATTATTACAACACCTCCTCATTTGATGTGGATCTGGGTAAAACAAAAAAGGTTTATTTGGAGATAATAAACCTTCCAACCACAGGACAGAGTCTAACCTTTGGATCAGACCTTCCCCGTTTAGTGAGCATCTCTTTGGGAAACACCAGCGATATCCCCGGATGGAACGCTACGTTGAGCACCACAACGATAGGGTTCAACACTGTGCTTGAGAAGAAGACTGTAGAGGTTTACATAAGTGCACCCAAGGAACTGTTATACTATCCTGGGACAGCAACCGTTCTCCTTCAAATGACCTCCTCCGATTCCGTTTATAATGAAAGAATATTCATGACCTTCAGAGCCGTTTACATAGATCTCTTTATACTTCCCTCAGACGTACACATACAGAAAAGTGTTGGTGGGGACGAGGCTGTTATAACCTTCAGGGTGCGGGGTGAAGGGCTTAAATCCTCCGGCATGTTCACAGTGGTGGTCTATCTAGACGATAAAAAGGCGGCAACTATAATTATCCCGTCAATCTCCCCGGCGGGGTCTGTTGTCAGCGTGTCAGAGGAGGTGCGGATTTCCCTCCCGGAGGTAAAATGGTATATCGGAAAAGATGAGCATACCCTTCTTTTCCTAATAGACCCCGAAAATCGGGTTTATGAGGCAAACCCGAGAAATTTTGACCTGGGCGAACTAAATAATAAAGCTGGAATAACGTTTGAGGCGTCATATCCCTCCTTCTCCATGAAGGTCGGCGGAACTCTTCTCCTTATCACATTCCTTGGTTTTATTGGGGTGCTTTACCTTGTTTACCGTTTTGGTCTCACCCATCCATTATTCCACATTCTATTGAGCCTCTCTGTTGTGTCCATATTTGGCTCTCTTCTCACATTACCTATTTCAAAGTATGAGATCTTCGGGATGAGCCTAACAGAGATCCTTGTATTGTTAACCCTTTTCGGTGTTATCCCCCTCATGATATGGCTTACAGTGGGATACCACCGTTATTACATCGGCTGGAGACTGTTCAGACTGTACAGAAAAGAGGAACCTGATAAGAGCGATGAAGACATATTAGATGCGCTATCACTTGACCACCTGGAGGAGAGAAAGGGAGTGATATTCCTTCTGGTTGCCTCAGTGTCGCTTCTAATAGGTTTTGTATATCTTCTCATAGTGGCCAGTCCAGCTATAACCGAGAAGGGGTGGGGTGCCCTATCAACCTTACTTAAAACCCCCCTGTTGGGTTTCCTTCCAACATACGCCCTCCCCGCACTCTTCCTCATCTTCGGAGTGGTCCTTCTTCATGCCATATTATGGAAAAAAGAGCGTTTGCTTGAGGAGATAGTGGACATAAGAAAGAGGATGCTTAGAATGAAGAAAGAAATAGAAGAGGAGTTTGAGCCCTACCGGGGCTTGTAGGAGGGGTTAAAATGGGAGAAAATGAGGAGATAGTAATGGAGGTGGGAAAGGAAATAAACCTTGACGACGCCCTTCTCTATTTGAAGGAGGCTGAGAAGGAACTTATAGAGGGCAGCTTGATCCGCTCCCATACCCTCTCCAGAAAGGCAAGAAGAATCCTGCAGCAGGCAAAGGAACAGCACCTAAGAACCATTAAAGGTCTGCGCAAGTTCATTGATAGAATGCTTGAAATGAAGGAGAGAGGATATGATGTGAGTGCTGCAGAGGAGATCTTTGAGGAGGCGGTTAAAGCTGCGTCCTCCTTCCGTTATAGTATTGCTGAGGACAAACTGGGAGATGCCTGGGAGGCTCTGGATAAGGCAGAATATATTCCATTCCCCCTGTGGGAAAAGGACGTCATGATAAAAAGTGTGATATATTATGAGGAGGGGCTTGTCTATTATAAGATAAGGGTGGAGAATTATGAGGAATACCCGTTGGGTGAAATACTGTTAAGACCTGCACTTCCTGATTATTTTGAGGGTGTGGAGGAGATGAATCTGGGAGTGGTGGGGCCCAAAGAATATCATGAGGTCACATACCGGTTAAAGCCGAAGGTTGAAAACTGGTCTGTGGGGGTAGACGGAAAGCTACTCAAAGAAAACGGGGTGATGGTGAAAACTGGACTCTATCTGAAAAGGGGGGAGGGCATGTACGAGGTGAAGGTGGAGAATAACTCTGATGCAATTTTAAGGGACGTGGTAGTTTACGCCAATGTCCCCCAGGGTCTTAGAACGGATGAGCTGGAGAAGGTGATTGATTACATCCCTCCATACGGCTCAGGCACTGTCGTTTTTGATGTGTCTGCTGCACCCCCACCTGATAGATTCATTGAGGAAAGGGAGGACTTGATTGCCGTTCAGGTTGAGGATGAAGAGGATTCAGAAAACTTATTTAATGAGGAGGAGGAATGGGAGTTTGATACTGAGGATGAAGAATGATGTTCAAGATGTATGTAAGGAGGTATAGAAAATGAGAAAGATGAAAAGGAGCAAGAGGACTGGAGCCATCGGGATCGGAACCCTGATAATATTTATAGCACTGATTCTGGTGGCTGCGATAGCTGCAGTGGTAATTATTACCACTGCCGAGGAGCTGGAGAACAAGGGAAGGCAATCAAAAGAGACCGCTAAGAAGTTAACCGCATCTGGGATTCGGGTAAGCGTTGCAGAGGGAAGGGTCAATAGTGGTTCCGGTGAAATTGACCAGATCTATCTCTACATAACCCTGTATGGGATGGAGTCCATTGACATGAGGGATGTGGTCCTCCACGTTATAACCTCTCCCAGAGATGGCACCGCCAGCTCACAGGATCTGAGTTTCAATGAGAACTCTGTTGGAACCCCAGACACAACACATTACGGGACTGTGGAAGTGAACGACCCCAACGATGTGTTCCCATATCTACTGGGCCCAAGAGTGATCCTTAAGTTAACAATAGACCTTCAGCAGGCCACAAATTTGAACACACTCCCAGAGTCCTCATCCATTGAGATAAGATTCCTTATATCAGAGGTGGGACACGAAACCTATGATATGTTCTACACACCCTCTGCATATCCTTCCGGTGGCGGTGTCGTTACGCTGCTTGCCTCCTGAGGGTGGATAAAACCCTTTTTTAGGGAGGGCAAAAATGGCGAAGAAAAGGGGTAAAAAAGGGGAGGGGAAGTATAGGATAGACCTCTCCCCCCCAACCGTTGCCGGCAATGCAGTTAAACCAAAGATAACTGCAGTTAGGGAGGAGACCCCCCCTTCTACACGGAGGAGGGAAACCCCCCAACAACCCAGGGGCTACTCTTCAGTGTCCTCAGAGCTACTTTACAGATACGACAAGGAGATCTCAGAACTCAAAGAGACAAACTCTGACCTGGAGAAGAGGGTGAAGAGCCTTGAGAGGGAGATAAAAGCCCTGAGGGATGAGTTTGACAGAATCTCTAACTTGATTGAAGACCTAACAGAGATAAAGAGCGAGATGAAAGAGATGACGGATGTTGTAGAGGAGCTCTCCTCCCTCTATGACCTTATCTCAGCAGACATTAACCCCTTCATTGACACAAGGCCCCTTAAAGATAGGAACGGTGAGGTTTACGAAGAGGAATACATTGAGGAGGTGGAGGAGGAGCTGGAAGAGATGGAGAGAGATGACATCATACTCCAATGGGTGACATTCCTGACGGAAAAAGTGGGGAAGAGGGCATTGCCAAAGGTGATCTCACACTATCTCAAGCTGGGTTGGATAGATGAAGAGCTTTCGGAGAGAGCACTTCAGATAGCACAGGGCCTTCCCGGCCAGATGAGAAGCAGCCTCTCTGCGGGAGAGAACGTGAAATGGCAGATGAACCCGGAGGACCACAGAAAATCCCTAGAATTTATTAAACGAATAAAAGAGGTGGAGGTCTAGGAAGGGGGGATGTAAACGGGAATGGCCACAACCGCTGCATGGCTTATCTTGATGGTGGGCCTCATAACAGGCCTTATCATTATCCAGCATGATGTAGATGTGGCCACAAGGGATTTAAAAGAGACTTCCAGAAGTCTCATATCTCGCCAGGTTGCTGTGAAGAATACGGAATGTAGAATTGAGAAAGCTGTATACAACAACTCATCCGGGGTGCTTACTGTAGTGCTCGTTAACAGCGGTTCGGAGGTTATCCCCCGTGCCGAAGTCACTCTACTGGTTGATGGTCATCTCCAGACCACCTTTAACATCACTGGTGGCCGTAGCAACAAGTACATATATCCAGGGGAGAGTGTTAACATAACCGTGAGACTTTCAAATGCTCCCCATCGGGTGATTGCAGTGGTTAGCTGGGGGGTGGCGGCAATGGAGTGCGATATAGAAAGGAGGTAGAGAAGTGGCATCAGAGAGCATTTCACAGTTGATATGGTTCATCGCAACGGTCCTCATTACCACCTCGGTGGCGCTTCTTTTTATAGATGTAATTGACGACTACGGGGGCGTTTTGAGGGATAGAGCGGGAAGGCTTAAAGGAGAAGTGGAGGCCGAACTTGAGATAATAAACGATCCCCTAGCCGTACCATACAACAGCGCCACAGGAAACCTGACATTCTATATCAAAAACACCGGTTCTATAAAGCTGAGCGTGGACGACCTTGTGGTCTCGGCCAATGGGGTGGCAAGGGCGGGAAATCAGATATCTACCACAATACTGGGGGGTGGAAATGATTGGCTGCCCGGAAAGGTCCTGGTTGCTGTTTTTACGGTAGGGAATCTAACCTCGGGTGTTGATTATCATGGATGGGCACAAACTTCGGGGGTAACAGATGGAGGAAAACTCGCCGGAACCGCCTGGGATACTATAGATTTTCAAATTGCTACGTAGCGGGAGGGAAACATGACCGAAAGATATAGTTCACACAGGATGGTATTATACGATCTTGAGAGAGATGGCCTTCACAGACATCTGGGCGGGGCCATCCCCAAGGGCACCCTGATGGTAATTCTGGGGGAAGTTGGATCAGGAAAGAGCGCAGTTCTGCAGAGGTTGGTGTACGGTATGCTTCTGCACAACCACACAATCACACTTGTTTCCACTGAGATGACCACAAAAGAGTTCATAGATCAGATGGAGTCCCTAGATTACCCCATAAAGAGGTTCATCCTAACCCGTTCCTTAAGATATGTTCCTGTTTTTCCCCTATTCGGCAGAAGCAAGCCCCGGGGGGATTTCCTGAACAGGGTTATGAGTACAGAAGGATTGTACAGGACAGAGGTGATAGCATTTGACACCTTCTCAGCTCTCGTCAAGCACGATATAAATGAAGAGAGTTGTCTCAAAACCATCTCATTCTTCAAGAAGGTTGTTGGCAAGAATAAACTTATTATATTGACCATAGACCCAAACGATATGCCGGAAGAGCTTCTGGCTCCATTTAAAAACGTTGCTGACATCCTTTTAGAGCTTAAAAGAGAGGTGGTGGAGGGCACGATTGAACATATTATGTACGTTACCCGTTTTACTCATGCTCCCGGACCCATCAATACCACCATTGGATTTAGAATAGAACCAGGAGCAGGATTCATAGTGGATATAACGAATGTTGCCTAAGTGATCCCCATGGCAGAGGAACTTAAGGATTTAATGGAGAGGCATGAACACCTCGCTGAGTATATTAAAAAGTACGTTTCCGAAGGGGGAGAGACCCCTGAGTATATGGAGATATTAACAGAGGACCTGGTTACCCTTAAAAAACCCAATATACTTTACCCCGTTGGTGACCCCATATTTATTCACGTTCATTATGACGAGAAAAAGGGTAAATTGTACAGTGCGGTGGAGCCCACATTATCCCCAGAGGAGAGAGAGAAGCTGTTCAGAATAAAAAGAATGATTCTGGAGATGGCCCCCGAAGCGTCAGATTTTGATACGAAAGAGGAGTTTAAGGAGTTATTATCCCGGATGCTGGATAAGGTTACCATTCTGAGGGAGAGGAGGGGCCTTTTGCCATTTCTGGCAGAGAAAAGAATACCAGTTACATTGAGGGAGAAGAAGAAACTTCTTTATGTTCTACAAAGAGATCTTGTTGAGATGGGGCCCATAGAAGCACTTCTCAGGGATCCATATCTAGAAGACATTCACGTTGTTGGACTCAAGCCCATTGCTGTTGTCCATAAGATCTTTGGAATGTTAACAACGAACATCCGATTCAGAGATGAAGGCGAATTAGACAGCTATGTAAGAACCCTTGGGGAAAGAATAGGAAAGCCCGTGACGGAAACAAAACCCATCATTGATGGTGCTTTACCTGAGGGTTCCAGGGTGAATATAATCTACGGGGAGGAGGTGAGCAGGGAGGGGACTTCTTTTACCATAAGAAAATTCTTTGAAAAGCCCCCCACAATGCCTCAACTGGTGAGATGGGGGACCTTTTCAGCAGAGATGGCAGCCTATTTGTGGTTGTGCTTAGAACACGGAATGTCTGTCTTCGTCTGTGGTGAGACAGCATCTGGAAAGACAACGTCACTTAACGCAATGCTCTCCTTCATAGACTTTCACAAAAAGATTTACTCTGCAGAAGACACACCAGAGGTCGTTGTGCCACAACCGGTGTGGCAGAGATTAGTCACTAGGGAGACGATATTTGAGGAGGCAAAAGTAGAACTTTTTGATCTAGTTAAGACCGCTTTGAGGTCCAGACCGGACTACATAATCATAGGTGAAATTAGAGGGAAGGAAGGGTCCGCAGCATTCCAGGCTATGCAAACTGGACACGCTGTACTGTCCACGTTCCACGCCTCCTCAATATCCAAGATGATTCAGAGGTTTACCGGAGATCCTATAAACGTTCCAGTCCGGTTCATAGACAATATGAATGTGGCAATATTTCAGAGAATTGTTTACAAGGGGGGGAGATTGCTAAGACGTGTCGCAACAATTGACGAGATCATTAAATATTCCAAGGAGAAGGGTGGGGTTCTTACTAGAAGCGTCTTTCGTTGGGATCCGGTAACAGACAAACACTACTTCACCGGAATGTATAACTCATATATTTTGGAGGGAAAGATAGCCCCCATGATGGGGTTAACAAATCCAAAGGACATCTATAAAGAATTGAGAAAAAGGGCAAGGATTATTAGAAACATGGCGGAGAAGGGAATTGTAGGTTACGATGAAGTGAACAGAATATTTAGAGACTATTACGAGAAGGGATATGATGGCATACCGGAGGAACTCTTGTATTAGGAGGTGAGCAACTGGATATTTCTAAGGCCTTCAGGTACAGTGATGTACCAACCGAGAAGTACCTTCAGAAGATTGTTCTTCCATTTCTAGGCCTTGGACTCCTGCTCACCCTTTTTACAAGCCTTCTTCTATCAGGAAGGGATCTCCCAGCTTCAGAATACGGTTTTCTCTCCATTTCCCCCCTTCTCTTTTTCACCATTCTGGCCATCTCATATCCTATCATAAGATGGGAGAGAAGGGGAAGAGAGATTGACAACAACATATATCTTTTCGTCACCCACATGGGGGTTCTGGCGCTCTCAGGAATGACAGGAAGGACGATATTTGAAACTGCTAGAAAAGAAACTGGATATGGTGAGATCTCCCGAATGTTTGGGTCTGTGGAGGAGATTTCAAGAAAATGGAAGATTACCATTCCAGAGGCCCTTAGAATTGTGGCGAAAAGATCCCCAAGCAGAATATTAGCAGACTTTATGGAGAGAATGGCCATAGCCATGGAAGGAAATGAGGACCAGGAGGTCTTCTTCAGAAATGAACAGACCGCAGTTATGAGCGATTATGAATCCCTCTATGAATCATTCCTGAAAAAACTGGACATGTTTGAAGAGATATACATGTCCATGATCACTGTAGCTATATTCCTTGTTTTCATACTGAACATCCTATCACTCCTGACAACTGTTCCGCAGTATCTGGTGATCTTTGTCTCACTCTTTTTCTTTATTGTACTTGAGGTGCTTCTTTTAGTATCAATATATACCATGATCCCCCCGGAGGAGCTGTGGCTTAATCCCTGGAAGAAGGGGTCTAGGAAGGGAGAAGAACTCCCCTGGATATTGGCTGCAATGGTTTCTGTGGTACTGGGTATCTTCCTAGGTGTATTTTATTTAAACCCGGATAACCCCTTCCTCGTCCTTGCCATATCCTTAACCCCCCTCGCTGTGCCTGCATTTGGTTTAAGAAAAGAGGAAAACATCATTAAACGGAGAGAGGAGAATTTTGCCCCCTTTCTCAGAACATTTGGCGCCTCTGCAGAGGCAAGGGGCGTCAATGTGATAGCAATTTTGAAAAAGCTTCACAGACACGACTTTGGGCCGTTAACTGACCTCGTTGTTGATCTGTATAAAAGAATAAAGTTGAACATCTCCGGAAAAGAGGCTTGGAGACTCTTCGTTGAGGACTCCATGTCCTCCCTTATCGCCAAATTCTCCGACATGTTTGTAGAGGGGATAACAAGAAGCAAAAACCTGAAGGAGATAACGATCCTCATCAGCAGAAATTTTAATATGGTCCTTTCACTCCATAGAAGAAGAAATCTGGCAGTAGAGTATCTTACCATGCTTATATACGGCGTAACTTTCTTCTTGGTTTTCGCAATGGTAATGGTGCTTAAGATAATAAGAGCAATGTCAGATAGGCTGGCAGCAATTCAACTACCTCCAAGATATATAGAGGACATTCAATCCATTGCTGTTCTGAAAAGTACCACCTATATGGCCACATCACAACAGGTCATCCTCCTCCTTATTGTACTGGTGCACATTTTCGTCGCTATAGAAATTATAAGAAGGGCATCAGGAAGCCACCCGTTGATGAGGCTGTTGCATCTAACAGGTCTTATGTGGGTAGCAGCAATAACCAATTACCTTGTCTCATACCTTCTCTCCCTCATACTCAGATAAAGGAAAAAAGGATATAGGATTGTGGGATAGGGCTGTACAATGAGCAAGGTTACACTTGTGGGAAAGCTTCTGGCAAAAACAGGCAATCTCTTCCTTTATGCCGGCCCTGCAGAGGAGTGCAAAGAGTGCAAACTATTCAAATTGTGTCATTCGTTAAAGGAGGGATGGACCTACAGAATAGTCAAGGTAAGGAAGGTGTCCCACAGATGCCCCGTACATTTTGACGGCGTTACAGTGGTGGAGGTTGAGGAGCTTCCTCTTGAACTTGCTATCCCCAGAAAAGAAGCTATTGAAGGAGCCATAATCACTGTGAAAGGAAGAAAATGCAGAAAGTTTTCCCCGGGGTGTGCTGAGAGATGGGAATGTAACAATCCATATCTTAAAAAATCAAAAGTGAAGATCTTAAAAGTACTTGGACCTGTAGATTGTGGAACCGGAGAGGACCTGGTGAAAGTTGTACTTGAAAATGTGGAAAAGTAGGATTCAGCGATTTACATAATCTTTTCATATAGTTTCTCTAGTTTATTTATGTGATTCTCCATAGTGT
>JAGHBW010000133.1 GCA_021160765.1 Thermoplasmata archaeon | reverse complement strand
TTCTGAAGTAGTTTTCAAAAAGCCACCAGTTGCCATATGAACTCTCATTTATCAGAAACTCACCCCGGTATGTGTCAGACGTTGCACCGATAAGTCCAATTACCCCCCCCGTGGAATTTAGTACCAGCCTCTCAAGATTGGTATCATCCTCTTCCTGAAACCGTCCAGAGGCGCAGGAAGAGGTGTAGAGGAGGGGTAGCTTCCCACCGTTGGAGAAAACCTCCGGATCGTTGTATGCAAGGTAGACGTCGTAGTCCGTCCAGAGCGGCTGGAAACCACCCGAGAGGCCGGCGTAGTCCACAAGCCCCTCTCCTGTAGAGAGGCCGTGAGAAACCGTCCCAACCACAGAATATCCTGCCTTCCAGTATTCCACAAAAAGGGTCCTGTTAAGTGAGTCGTCTGCTGGGGTATACCCCCCGCCCCTTATCTTATCGTAGTCGTAGAGCGTGAATGCCGTCACATCTCCAGGAATGTGTTTAAGGCATCTTTTCACTGCTTCATATCCATTATCTTTGTAATAATCGTATCCCTCATCATAAGGTGTAGAGAGGTTGTCAAGGACGTTGGGCCTATCCATCAGTGCCCCTGCGAAAAGCGCGGTTGATGCCCACGCTCCACCCGGTGGGTTTTTCTCATAATCCAATATTTTCTTCACCACACCTTCAGCCTCGCTTAGATTGCTCACGGGAAGCCTTCCCACGTAGACATCCGCCCTGAAGTCCTGCTCCCCTTCCTCTCCGTAAACCCCGTCCATGTCCGTATCCCAGTTACTGCTCAGTCCTGCGTAATAGTAATCAGACACCACAGTATCATCTTCAAGATTTGAACCCTCCTCATAGGACCAGTTCACGTAAAGTCTCCTAACAGGAACCACCTCCGAATCCCCTCCCAACAGAACCCACGTCAGGTGTGGGGAGTGCGCTTTAAGATCCCTTAGGAATGAATGTATCCTCTCCGGATCATCCCTTCCCGGATAGTTGGCTAGAATACCCCCTTCCCCATCTAGAACAAACACCTCCGCAGGCAGACCTTTTAGGGTTTTCCACTCTGCCAAGGGCTCAAAGGCCTCCTTAAACTCTTCCACGGTAATAACAGCATAACGCAGGTCCTCTCTTACACTGGAGAGATAGTCCCCCCTTCCTCCATCCCCAGTCGCACCAGACCCCTCAGCCTGAAGATTGATATAGGGTAGGAGCAGGAGAGCGGTGAGAAGAGCTGTTGATACCTTCATCAATATAAAGAAAAAAACCCAGGTTGATATACTTTTTGAGCACAGATGTTTGATGGAATTCCCCCAAAACGTTAAAATCGGAAGAATACCATTTTATAGTGCGTAAAGTACTTGATAATACCCTTGGGCAAGTGGTGAAGGTCATGAACAAGGACGAAGAGAGCGGCGAAAACACTGCAGTGAAAAGGAAGCCATCGCTTCTCTTTTTAAGCCCATTTAAGAAATGGGGGAGACCTGTCAAAGTCCCGAAGAGCGAAGCACTTGAGGTAGTTATGGAGGAGGTAAAGGAACATCAAAGACTCTATGAAATAAATAAGAAACGTCTTAAAGGTCTTAAGATTGTAAATATACCCCCCGTGGATGAATCCGTTTGGGAGGTGGCCCAACCGTTAAAGCCCATTCGGTGGGGATACTCCTACATACGCATACTCCGTAATAAGAAGACAAGAGAGTACCTGTATGAGGTTATAGAGCCCATTCTCAACATGAGGGAGAAGAAGATCTACAGGTTTCTGTACGAGAGTTTTATAGAGAGAGTGAACATAAATCGGGAAGAGGATGACATCAAGAGTGAGGAGATAATCCGGGAGAAGATGCAGGAGTTTCTGGACGAGGCACAGATCAAGATAGACAGGGTGAGCTTTGAGAAGATATTCTACCATCTGAGAAACGAACTTCTGGGCTTTGGCAAGATACAGATCTTAATGGACGATAGACAGTTGGAGGACATCTCCTGTGACGGTGTGAACATACCCATATACGTTTTCCATCGTCAGTATAAGAATGTGAAGACCAATCTGCGCTTCACGGATGCATCTGTTCTAGACGAATTCGTTCTAAACCTGGCTCAGAGATCAGGCAAATCCATATCCATTGCAAATCCCATCCTGGACGCCACTCTGCCTGACGGCTCAAGGCTTAACGCAACCTACGGCAGCGAGATCACAACCAGAGGTTCTTCCTTCACCATAAGGAAGTTCAGAGAGGACCCGCTGACCATTGTAAACCTCATCCTTTTCAAGACGCTCTCCCCCGAGATGGCAGCACATCTATGGCTGGCCGTTCAGTACGGCGACTCCATCATGATCTCTGGGGGAACCGCTTCAGGTAAGACCACAACGATGAACGCCATATCCCATTTCATTCCCCCCTCTTCTAAAATAATAACAATAGAAGACACAAGGGAGATTCAATTGCCCCATGAGAACTGGATCGCCGGGCTGACCAGGGAGAGAAAGGGGGATCAGGTGGGTTCAAACATAGATATGTATGCCCTCCTTGTGGCAGCGCTCCGCCAGAGGCCAGAATACATGATTGTTGGTGAGGTGAGAGGCAGGGAGACCATGGCGGTTTTCCAGGCGATGGCCACCGGTCAGGTGTGCTACGCAACAATACACGCTGATTCCGTAGCGTCAATAGTTCACCGCCTTGAGAATCCACCCATTAACATTCCAAGGATTCTTATATTGGGGCTCAACCTAGTCGTTCTTCAGGCTCAGGTGAGGGTGAGGAATAGGAGAACCAGGAGGATAAAGGAACTAACAGAGATTATAGGTATAGAGCCGGTCACGAACGAGATAGTCTCCAATGTAGTTTACAGGTGGAACCCTGCTAAGGACGATTTCCGCTTTTCCGGACACAGTAGGCTTTACGAGAAGATTATGGACATAGAGAACATGACAACGGTGGAGATACTGGGTGAGGTGAAGAGGAGGGCGGAGGTCCTCCGCTGGATGGCATACAAGGGACTTAAAGATTACCGCCAGGTGGCTCAAATAGTAAACGAGTATTACAGGGATCCTGAAACCCTCTGGGAGAGGGTTTCCAAGGAGCTACCAGACCTTAGGGCGAAGCGGAGTGACCTCAAATACATAGAGCCGGGATGATTCAGAGAACCACCCGTATCCCCTTAACCGCTACAGTGGGAACTGAGAGGCCGACGGCGGTTAGACTGCCTGGGATCTCCCTGTAATCGTCACCCATGAACAGAATTCTCTTCATGGCATCTCTAATATTCCCAGCGAGCATAACAGATTTCACCGGGTATTTTATCTCCCCGTCCTTCACATAAAATAACGTTGAGGTGGATACGGAGAAGTCTCCAGAAACTGCATTGGAGGTGTGTGCACCCAGCAGGTCGTGCACATAAATCCCCTCATCCACCTCCCCAAGAGGATCTTTAACAGGCCTTCCACTGAAAATTTTGAACCTTCTAGAGGAGGTATTGGGGGGTGAATGGTAGGTACGCGTTGTGGAAAGTCTCTCCGCTCTCAATGCAGAGGAGGTGGATTCTGTTCCGCTTTCCGCTGCAGAGGAAAGGGTAAAAAGATATCCTTTAAGTACACCCTTTTCAACAAGAGGTACTCTTTTAGACGGGACTCCCTCATCATCCATTGTTGACGAATTTACCCCTTCTTCATACAACGGGTCCTCATAGATATATATCTCCTCACCCATAATTTGATCCCCTACTCTAACACCCATCTTTTCTGAATAGAAGGACTCACCTCTTTTCGCTCTTTCACCGTACAGAGCCGGTGACACAAGAAATTCAAGAAGATTGGAGAAAGCATCCGGTCTGAAAACCACAGTCTCCGGAGCCCTCTCAAGTTTCCTCGGATTTGCACCTTTCAGAGCAATGGTTGCAGCCCCCTTCCCAACCACGCTGACGTCCACACTGAGTTTTCTCCTCACCTGCATCTCAAAACCGGGTGATATAAGACCTTCACCATACGGATGTACTGCATAAGCATATATTCCAATCCTTGTGCCAGCATCATACCTAGAAAGCCCCTCGGTTGTGGAGATGGCCACCACCTCCTCACCCCAAGATAGCCCCCCTGACGCCAGTGAGACCTCGCCCACACTTTTAGCTGAGGTTATAAGATCCTTTAACATCTCAAATCCGTCCTCAACCTCCAAGGAGAACACCTTATCATCGTAGAATGTGCTCTCAGGAAGAAAATGGCCTCCGGAGGAGAAACTCATCCTCTTAGGGGGGAAAAATCGTGAAGATATTATCGCCTCTTCTATCATTCCTTCAAGGTCATCCAGTCTGTTAGTATACGAAAAACCTATCCTCCCCTCCTTTAAGATCCTGACAGCCACACCGCTGCTCACTGTGGAGCTTGTAAATTTAACGCTATCTCTTTCAATCTGAATCCCGGTTGTTGCGTTCCTAATCGCAAAGGCCTCTGCGCTCTCCGCACCGGCCTCTCTGGCCTTTTTTACTAC
>JAGHBW010000107.1 GCA_021160765.1 Thermoplasmata archaeon | reverse complement strand
GTTTCACCGAGATCGCCATAACATCCTCTGGGAGACCATTTTTCAAAAACCGTGTTCTTCTGCAGCAACTGGTGGATGCTCACCTGCACACAGTAATCCTCTTTACAAGGCCAGCTCCCCTAGGGAAATATGAGAACGACGTGGAATTTGAGGTTCTCCGGGGGGCAATTGATAACTTCAGAAGGATCAGAATGGTATCTGACGTTATGTTCAGAAGAGTGCAGCCCAAAGCACTATCCACCGTACTCCTTCTACCCCTTCAAGGGGAGGTTGACGGAGAGGCGATAAGGGGGCCCATGGGGTTTGCCCTGGCAAATCAAGATGTTATTAGGGCGGTTATATACGTGGCGGGGGAAGGGGTCTCGCAGGAGAGGGTGATAAAGGAGATAGAGAAATATGACGGTGTGGGGGGAGAGGACTTCATTGGAGCTGAAGACCTGTCACATCTTCTCAAACTCTCCTCTCTTTTGAAGAGCACCGCTTACCCCTCACTCTACCCACCCAAAGAGTGCTTCAGGGCAGCGTTGCTTCTCCTGGATGGAGAAGGCTACTCCCCCATTACTAAAATAATGCGCTGGTGGGATCTTAAAAAAGATGTAGAAAAACTTCTCACAGAGGCGAAGGGCCTTCCGATAACAACCTTCCGGGCCAGGCTTGGAGGGATAAAATTAAAGATGATTCTAAAAAGATACATCAATGTGGAGGAACTCCCCCCCGGGATTGATGAGAGGATATTCATTGACCTCATCTGGGAGATCATACAGCACCCCGAGAAGGGCACCATTGCAGATCTGATGTGGCATTCCCTACTGTTATGTGTGGTGGACCCTACTCAGGAGGCGGATAAATGTCCTATAGGTTATGTTGAGGAGGACCTGTCGGTAGTTCCGTTTCTGAAGAATGCAAAAGAGTTTATTGAGAGGTGAGCGGCGTGATTATAATTGACAAGGAGAAGTGCCTCTGGTGTGGTACCTGTGTTGGGGTATGTCCTGTTCTGGCCATGACCCTTAAGGAGACCTACGTGGACGTGGATCAGGAGAGGTGCACAAGCTGCGGGATATGCGTTAAGGCATGTCCTGTAGGTGCAATTACAATGACGGAGGGGAGTGAATGAAGAGGCTGAAGTACGACGTTGTGGTTGTTGGTGGGGGGCCTGCCGGGACCACAGTGGCCAGGTATGCTGCCAAGAATGGGGCAAAGGTGCTTCTCTTGGAGAAGAGACAGGAAGTGGGCTCCCCGGTCAGGTGTGGTGAGGGGATATCCAAGAAGATATTACAGAAGATAGAACTTGAGCCTGATGGAGGTTGGATAGCTAACGAAGTGGCAGGAGCTAAGATCATCTCCCCCAAAGGCTCTGTTCTTGAACTGTCGGAGGACCTTGCAGGAAATGAGACTGGATATATCATAAGAAGGGATATTTTTGACAAACATCTGGCGAAACTCGCCGCTACTGAGGGTGCGGATATAATGGTGAAGACTACCGCTACTGGTCTTATAAAAGAGGGTGGGAAGATAAGAGGGGTTTTTGCCAGGCAACTTGGACAGGAGTACCGTATTGAAGCTGATGTGACGGTGGCTGCAGATGGGTTTGAGGCGCGTCTGTCCAGGGAAGCAGGACTTAAGACCTTCCTCAAACTCCGTGATGTGGATATATGCATACAATATGAGATGGTGGGTGTTAAAACGGACCCCCTCTTCACGGAATTCTATATAGGGCAGAGCTACGCCCCCGGGGGCTACGTCTGGATCTTTCCGAAGAGCGAGAATGTGGCCAATGTGGGAATAGGTGTTAATCTGATGTTTTCCAAGGAGGGTGCAACTCCAAAGAGATATCTGGATAAATTTATTGCCTCAAGGGACGACCTGAAGAGAGCCAAGATTGTGGAGATAAATGGGGGTGCAGTTTCAGTCAGTATGCCTCCTGAGGTTGTGACAAAGGAGGGCTTTGCTGCTGTGGGTGATTCAGCCAGGATGATTGATGCCTTAACCGGTGGTGGGGTAATGAACGGTGCGGTGGCTGGAAAGGAGCTGGGTGAGGCCCTAGGAAAAATGGCCCAGGAGAAGTTGACACCAAATGAGGCGCTTAAGGAATATGAAAAGAATTGGAGGAGAAGATTAGAGGTCACCCTGGCTAGAAACTATCTAGCAAAAGAGAGACTGCTGGAGTTGACGGATGAGGAGATGAACGACATTATTGAGGCCGTAGGGTCAATAAAACTTGAAGGCCTCTCAACCGCTGCTATACTGAAGGCTGTAAAGGAGGCAAGGCCCTCTCTTGCAGAGAAGTTTGCGGATTTCCTTTGAAGACACTTACTCCTCCTCTTTGCTCTTTCTAATTTTCTCCAGCTCCTCCATGAGGGTCTTCTCTATTCTGTCGGCGGAGAGCTCAAGGACGAGACCCGTGTCCTCCTCTGTAATTATGTCCTCCTCCCTCAGTGGTTCTGTATATGCTACGTTCTGTGTGGTCTTCTCTGTGAACATAACACCCTGAAGGACCTCATCAACCAGTTCTGTGGTCAAGGGCACCTCCATAAACTGTGAATACGCAACCACACGATTGAGGGCTCCCAGCATCTCCCTCACATTCTTTGGGAAGAGGTTGGATATCTTCTCCAGAACCTCCCGTGGTGGGGAGACTCCGAGCTCACTGCACCTTGCTTTAAGTATCATTATCCTGGTCTCATGTCCGGGAGGTTTCACGTCCAGTATAAGTCCCGCCTGGAACCTTGAGCGAAGCCGTGCCTCAAGCTGCTCAAGGGCCACAGGGGGTCTATCCGAGGATAGAACGATCTGAGCACCCCGGTTGTACAATTCGTTGAAGGTGTGAAAGAACTCTATCTGGGTCTCCATCTTTCCACTTAAAAACTGGACATCATCAATAAGGAGCACATCCACCTCTCTAAACCTCTTCCGGAAGTTTTCCAGGCGATTGTAATCAACCGCTTTTATCATCTCATTTATAAACCTCTCCACTGGAGCGTACAGGATCTTGAGGGTGGGGTGGGCCTGTTTTATTCCATTGGCAATGGCGTGAAGGAGATGGGTTTTTCCAGTTCCCACATCACCGTAGATGAACACAGGATTATACACAGCAGCGGGCCTCTCCACAATACTTTTGGAGACCTTGTACGCAAAGGCATTGTTTGCATCCACGAGAAAAGTCTCAAAGGTGTGTTTTGGGTCAACCCCCATCAACCGAAGTTCAAGTATAGCAGAGACAAACTCCCTGGGTTCCTCATCCCTTACCGCTTTTTCCATGGGGAGAGGGGCATGAGCAGGAGGAGTAAGGCTGACCCTAAGACTGTCTATCTCTCGCCTAAGTTCTTCAATCCTTTTCTGGTCTTTTTTCTTCTCCTCTCTCAGGCTTTTCAGCTCTTTTATGAGCTCCTTGACTAATCTCTCCTCTGTTGAAACCTCCCGTTTTCTCTTTTTGCGGGAGGGCCTGAAGAGCTCTCTGAGGCCCGTTTTCAAACCTCCATTTTGCCTCTGGGGTTAACTTCTCGGTCATATTATAAAACCGTTGTGTAAAAATTATCACCCAAAATGAAAAAAGGACAGGGGAAGATATGATATATAGATGATAAAATTTTCGTTCATCCCTTCTCCCTTCTTAAACCTGTTATCTCCTTATCATTCCTCCACTTCTTTTCTCACCCGTGTTATAAAAATTCCACCATCTTTGAAAACGATCCACCGAATCTTATCCCCATTCCTGAGGTTGAACTTGTCCACTACACTTTTTGGGACTGTAGTTCTTCTTCTAGACCCTCTGATGGTCACTGAGGTTTCTACTATGGCTTCTACATCGTCCAGATCTATCTTCATTTTTCACCACCAGGTATGATATGGGCCTCCGGTATAAGTCCTTTGTGGTTGCACCAAAATATATTGGCATAACATACTACCTTTTTATCACCATCTGAAACAGGAAAGACAGGTTTAAATACCTTAATGACATCGCACTACATATCATTACATATCATTAGCACCCAAGGAGGGATGAATATGTCTGAGGAGAAGAAGGGCAAGGCGAAAAAGAAAAAATCCAAGCACACCACAATTTCCATACCCACACCACTTTACAAAAAGATCAAAAAACGGATTGAGGGTACTGGTTTCACTTCGGTGTCTGACTATGTTACATACGTTTTGAGAGAGGTTCTAGCAAGTCTGGAAGAGGAGGAAAAGGAGGAGGTTTTTTCTGAAGAGGAGGAGGAGAAGGTTAAGGAGAGGCTTAGGGCGCTAGGCTATCTGGATTGAGGTGATGGGATATGGACTATCTGGACGAACTGGAAAGTAAAAGTATTTACATTATTAGAGAGGCCTACAAGCAGTTTAAGGATATAGCTGCTCTATGGAGTATAGGAAAGGATTCCACAACCCTTGTATGGTTGATAAGGAAGGCCTTTTACGGTAAAGTGCCTTTCCCAGTAGTTCACATAGACACCTCGTACAAGTTTGAGGAGATATATGAATTTAGAGACAAGTGGGCTAAAAAGTGGAACCTGAAATTGATAGTGGGGAGGAATGAGGAGGCTATAAAGGCGGGAATGGGACCACACATGGGAAAACTTCAATGCTGTACGGCTCTTAAAACGGAAGCCCTGAAGATGACCATTGATAAATATGGTTTTAAGGCGCTTCTTCTTGGTATAAGAAGAGATGAACATGGAATAAGAGCGAAGGAGAGGTATTTCTCACCACGAAACAGGGAGTTTCAGTGGAATTACAAGGACCAGCCCCCCGAGCTCTGGGATCAGTATAAATCAAAACAGGAGGGAGAGGAGCATATTAGAGTGCACCCCCTTCTTCACTGGACAGAGCTTGATATATGGCAGTATATCAAAAGGGAGAATATCCCTGTTGTTGAACTCTATTTCGCGAAAAACGGAAAGCGTTATAGAAGCATTGGGTGCAAGCCATGTTGCAGTCCTATCCCCTCAGATGCCGACACGATTGATAAGATAATTGAGGAGCTGAAGACTACGAATATATCTGAGAGGGCGGGGAGGGCTCAGGACAAAGAAAGAGCCTATATGATGCAGAAGTTGAGGGCGCTGGGCTACATGTGAGGGGGCCTCACATGAAGTTCACTGAAACGCGCACAAGAAGTGTGCTTAAAACGATTACCTGGCGGGCCCTTGCCACTATGACTACTATTGGGCTTGTTTATCTTTTTTCAGGTGAGGTTATTCTTGCCCTTGAGGTAGGATTCTTTGAGGTTGTAGCAAAACTTCTGCTCTTTTTCTTCCACGAGAGAGCATGGAATATGATTTCATGGGGAAAGGTATCAGTACCGGAGCGTGATTTAGATGGAACGAGAGCATCTTAAACTGGTGATAGTTGGACATGTAGACCACGGGAAGTCAACGTTGATAGGAAGACTCTTTTTTGATACGGACAGTCTGCCTAAGGAGAAGATAGAAGAGGTCAAGCAGATATGTGAGGCTCTTGGAAAAGAGCTGGAATTTGCTTATGTGATGGATCACCTGGAGGAGGAGAGAAGCCAGGGGATTACAATAGATACCGCCCAGACCTTCTTTAAAACTGAAAAAAGGGATTATGTTATAATAGATGCCCCGGGGCACAGGGAGTTTACTAAGAATATGATAACTGGAGCGTCTCAGGCGGAAGCAGCGATCCTGATTGTTGATGCCTCGGAAGGGGTGAGGGAGCAGACCAGGAGACATGCGTACATACTGGGGATGTTGGGCCTTAAACAGGTTATAGTTGCCGTTAATAAGATGGACCTTGTTGATTATTCGGAAAATGTATTTAACGAGGTCTCAAAGCAGACAACAGATTTTCTTGAGAGAATAGGCATAGCCCCCACATACATCATTCCCATCTCAGCCAAGGAGGGGGATAATGTTGCAAAGGCTTCTGATAGGATGAAATGGTACACAGGTCCAACAATACTTCAAGCCTTGGACACCTTCAAAAAAACGGAGAAAAGAGATGAGAACCCCCTAAGGTTCGCTGTTCAGGATGTGTATAACATTGATGGGAAGAGGATCATTGTGGGAAGGGTGGAGGCGGGCACTCTCAGGGTGGGGGATAACATCATTGTCCTTCCTACGGGGGAGGAGACCACGGTTGAGACAATAGAGGAATTTCTCAAGGAGGATGTAAAAGAGGCACCTTCCGGTAAAAGTACGGGAATTACCGTGGCGGATAAACTTTTCATAGACCGTGGACACATTTTGTACAGAAAGGGTGAGAAGGCACCCCACCTTCTTAAAGAGATTAAAGGGAACATCTTCTGGATGAGCAAGGAACCCCTTGTAGTTGGTGAAAAAGTGGTCTTTAAGTGTTCCACGCAGGAGCTACCTTGTACCGTTAAGGCTATTGAAAAAAGAATAGACTCGTCAACCCTGGAGATAATAGAGGAGAACGCTGAGAAGCTGGAAAATAGGGAGGTAGGAGAGGTGGTCCTTTCTTTTAGCACGGAGGTTATTGTAGATGACTTCAACAGTACTCCCGACCTTGGCAGGTTTGTTATAGAGAAGAATTACAACATCTCTGGGGGAGGCATAATTACACATTTGGAGAGGTGATAGGAATGATTACGGTAATAGCAATAGATGCCCTGGAGTATAATCTGGTTGAAGAATTTAACATGAGAAACTTAAAACAGGAATATTATGGAAAAACGGACATATCGGAGTTCTCCGAGCCAAGAACAATGGTTCTTTGGAGCTCTTTTATGACAGGGGAGAACAAGGAGGAGGAGATTCTAGCGAAGGGGGACAAGGAGATGTGGAACACGCGAATACCCCATGAGGAGACCTTCTTCTCCCATTTTGAAAACCCTTTCATTCTAGATCTCCCTGGATACAATTATGACCTGGAACAACACGAAAGGGAGAGGAGACTGCTCAAGGAGTTCTTTATGGAGAAGGATGAGGAGAAGAAAAGGGAGATAAGAAAGAAGTACAACGAGAACGCCTTTGCACACCACCGAAAAATAAAAGAGAGATTTCTAGAGGCACTGGAGGGGGAGTATGACTTTATACTGGGGTACTTCAGTGTGGCTGATGTTATCGGTCATCTTAATTTCGGCAATAGAATGATGATGAAGATGATATATCGTGATTTAGATGAGATAGTATCCCAGGTGGAGGGAAAAAAGATAGTCCTGTCGGACCACGGAATGAAGGCAGTAGGAGTCTTTGGAGATCACTCTGAATACGGATTCTGGAGCACAAATTTCAAAGAGTTAGGGAGACCCAAGATTACGGACTTTAAAAGCATTATTCTATCTGAGACAAAATAAAATCTCCACAAGGAGGTTTAGTTGTCAACACGTTGGGCAATTACTTATGATAGTACTTAGAGGTAGAATATATAATACCAAACGCATTAGCTATAGAATAGAAACATCTCCCTCTAAGTGATTTCTATGAAAAGCGCTTCAGTGGTTATTGAGACAAGGGGCTTAACGAAGAGATTCAAGAATGTCCTTGCTGTAGACAACCTAAACTTGAAGATCAGAAAAGGGGAAATCTATGGGTTCTTGGGGCCTAACGGTGCAGGGAAAACCACCACTATAAAAATGATCATGGGCCTCATCCATCCTACTTCTGGGGAAGCCTACATTAACGAAAGGAGGGTTAAAACTGACAGTGTTGATTTGAGAAGGGACATTGGATTCCAGACTGGTTCTGGTCTGATGTATTTTTAAGTCCCCAGGATGGGTATCAGGTAGCATCAATGCTGGCTTTTGGACAGACAGAGTTTATGGGTATAAAAGTGGACCTTCCAGAATGGATAAACCTAAAAACCCTTGTTCTTTCTGAAATCATCTGGATTACTGTACCATTCCTTCTAGCATTCTGGTGGTTTCAGAAGAGGGATATATAAATAATCCACAATGGAATCCAAAAGAGGAATTCCACGTTTTTATCTTATTAGTATAAAAAGGGCAGAGGAAATCAAGCCCAAAAGCGCGCCATAAATGAAGGTAAGGGCGGGATCTATCTGCCAAAGTATACCAGCAATTACACTGGCAGGGAGTGTTGCCAGTCCTGTTGCTGTATGGAAGGTGCCCAAGGCAGTGGCTTTGTACTTCTCTCCAATGAGATCAGAGACGTATGCCCTTTGATTTCCATCCACAATTGCATAGACTAGGCCGTAAAGTGGAAATAGGAGGATGAGCAGGTATGCGGCGTTTACAGTAAGGAAACCTAATGCCACAAAGGAGTATAGAAGGTAACCAATTAGAATGACCTTCTTTCGCCCCACTCTATCAGAGATCACACCAAAGGGTACGGCGAAGAGGGCATAGAATATATTGAATAAAACATAAAGTAGTATGGGAACACCTATTGCAAATTTCCCACTGAAGAATTCCTGGGAGCGGAGTATGAAGAACATATAGCTGAAATTGGCAAGGGAAAACATGGTGGAGACCAATATGAACATCTTGAGCCTCCGGGGGAGGCTTTTGAGACCTATGCTCAGACGTACCTTTACCGGTTTTTTTCTTCTCTCCTTGACGAAATAGAGGGGTATAAGGGACATAAAGGCTAGACCTGGGGAGATGAGGATAATACTCC
>JAGHBW010000178.1 GCA_021160765.1 Thermoplasmata archaeon | reverse complement strand
GTGTCGTTAGCGTGGAATATGTAATGGAGCGTGTCCAGTGTGTCTGCCACCGTTATCGTGTAATCCCACTGGTTCCCACCAACATTCGTCATGCTCACATTATAATGAGTTCCAGATGTGCCGTACCAGTACTCCACCCACACCCCATATACTCCCCTCTCATCTGTAACCGTAGCATTAAAAGTGAAGGACTCCCCTGTTGTTGGTGAGTCTGTAGTTGAATCCGTAATCCTGGGCGGTATAGTGTCATAGGCAAGTGGAAGGGAGTCGCCAGGACCGTACGGAACGTTTGTATCGCCTAGCCAGTCCCCATCTGTATCCTTTCCGGTATAGTCAGACCAGTAATTTCCGCCCAGGTAATCCCCCCCGATTATGTTTGTTCCAGAAGTTTTTGTAATGTTCCAGCGATTGCCGGTGCCCCCGGTGACGTTGTAATTTTCAACAGAATTGTCAAAATAGTTGTTATAAATGAGGTTGTTTGAAGAACCCCTCATCGCAATTCCAATATTGTTGTTGGTGAACCTGTTGTTCTTAACGGTGAAGTTAACGGTTGAGTTCATAAGAAGTGCCAGGTCTGTATCGTATATCCGACTCCCGTTGAGGAGTGTGCCATTCAGTTTGATAAAAACAATACCTGTTCCGTTTATCGTTGTGTTTTTCACATCCCGCACCACAACGCTGTCTATCTGATAGTTGTTTCCATAAGAAGAGGCACTGCCAGACAATAGAATACCAGAGCGGGTGAAGTTCTGTATCACGCAATTCTTTATCGTGATGTTGTTGAAAACACCTCCCGGTTTTGTCCGGATCCCTCCCGCAGCAGTGCCATTCCCGCTGATTACAATACCCTCAATTGTCACATTATCTGCAGAAATGGTAATTGCCCAGCCGGTTGACACATTGAGATATGTGGTGCTGGACACGCCACTGCCCAGAAGGTGCAATGGCTTATCTATAACGATGTGTTCGCTGTATGTGCCATTAGAAATATATACAGTATCTCCCGCACTGGCGTTGTCAATGGCCGCTTGAATTGTGGTATAATTATCTGGGACCGTTATTGTGTTCCCTTTTACCACCGGCGCCACTTCAGCCCCGGGGAAAACAAAAAAAACAGTAGCAGTGAGAATCCACACAGCGACCAGCACAATACTCTTCCTAACTTTCATAAACATTCCCTCCAGTTTCCACAATGCTCCATCTTACGCAATCTCCATTTGTGTCACCTGAAATCAAAACGTGGATCCTGTCTAAAAGGGCCCTCTATTAGGAGCGCTTATTGGTGGGTTTTAAAATACCTCATGTTATATAAGAATTTGGATTTTTACAGAATGACACCACACACTTAAACATTGCTGGGCGTAGAGGTGTAATTTAAAGAATAATAGTCTGCACTTCTTCTTGGCGCATTGAAAAAAAATTAACCGGGTATCGGTATGAGAGGGAAAAAATAATTATACCCTCCGGTAATCAACCAACTCCCGGGGGAACTTGCATGGGAACACTTCGCGATTTTATAGACAACAACCGCCTGATACTCTGGGGGCTTCTCGGCTTACTCGGCGTCATCATGACCGCCTGGTCCGTAACCGCCCTTTTCTATATTGAGAAGGTGTCTCCTAACTGGCAGAAGGCCATGGAGAGGGTTGGGAATTACAATTGGTGGATACTCATTCTAGGGGGGCTCTTCGCCCTGATGGGTATAGGATATTTCTGGTACCTTGCCAACTCCAAGAAGAAGTTTGATTCTCTTATTAAAACGGAGTCAAAGGCCATTTATCTCAGAAATTTGAAGGAGCTTCAGGAGCTGGCGTACAAACTTGGGCCCAAGTACGTGGAACTTGTAGAGGAGAAGGGAAAGGAGCTCGGTGCTATTAAGGGAAAGTGATTTATTCTGAGAGGCATATTAACTCCCCCTGAGGCGGTATATATGGTGGCGTACTGCAACGATTGTAAGAGATATGTCAACCCATATTGCGAAAAATGTGGAGGGAATTTTGGCATATCTGTCTGTGAGAGGTATGGGTGTGGGGGGAGAATGACATGCCCTCACTGTGGGGGACACAATTTATCAAAACATCCTGAAGATTTCAGGCCCAGTGTTGTTGGCAGCGTTGCTCCCTCTGAACCCCACCTTCCCCAGAACCTCCATATAACTGATACCACATGTCCTCTTTGCGGCTTCCCTGTTAAAAGCACATGGAACTACTGTCCTGACTGCGGCATACCTCTCAAGAAGGTGGGTTGACCTCTCCGTTCATGGAGGGGAGTATAGTAAAATCAGTTATCCTCTCCCCCTCATCAACCTTCATTATCCTAACACCCCGGGAGTTCCTACCATAAACAGGGACCTCGGAGGATGGTATGCGGATAACCATACCTCTATCTGTGGAAAGTAAGATGTCGCTCTCTTCTGGACACACCTCCACACCCACAACCCCCCCTGTTTGCATGCTGGTTTTTGCTGCAATCACCCCCTTCGCACCCCGCCGGGTTCTCCTGTAATCGCCTTCCCTGCTCAGTTTGCCATATCCATATTCTGTAACAGTGAATAACCTATCCCCCTTCCCCACCAACGTAGCAGAGACCACCTCATCCCCCTTCATCAAACGTATGCCAATAACGCCCCTAGCAGCCCTACCCATTAACCGTACGTCGCTTTCCGGGAACCTCACCGCCAAAGCCCATCTTGTGGCTATCATTACGTCCTTTGTTCCGTCACCTTTCAGAACTTCAATTAACGTGTCATCTTCATCCAGCAATATGGCTCGTATTCCCGTTGTCCGGGGATGACTGAAATCCATAAGCGAGGTCCTCTTAACTACCCCCTTTTTCGTCACGAAGATCAGGGCTTCTTCCTCTGTGAACTCCTTAACGGGCACCGCCGTTGTCACCCTCTCATTTTCCCCTAACCCCCTCAACATTTGAACAAGCGGTTTCCCCCTAGCCCCCCGGGGGGTCTCTGGTATCTGATAGCCCTTCAACCAATAGACCCTACCACTGTCTGTAAAGAACAGGATATAATCATGCGTTGATGCGGTGAAGAGCTCTATAACGTGGTCCTCTTCCTTAATCTTCACCCCCCTTACACCCTTCCCACCTCGCCTCTGTGCCCTGTATGCATCCAAAGTAATACTTTTAACATAACCTGTGGAGGTCAGC
This sequence comes from Thermoplasmata archaeon, assembly GCA_021160765.1. GTDB lineage: Archaea > Thermoplasmatota > Penumbrarchaeia > Penumbrarchaeales > EX4484-36 > EX4484-36. The sequence goes on along the minus strand of JAGHBW010000178.1, from coordinate 861 downwards.
GAGATCACCAAATCCTTTCGGGGAATCAGATCCTCGTCGGTTAGAACCTCCCCCTCCACCTCAACAATCTCTGTTTTTCTTTCATCTCCATAAAGCCTTTTTAATTCAAGAAGCTCTTCTTTTACAACCTTGTCAACACCCCCCTCCTCCTCCAATATGGCGGTCAAATCCTCTATGTATTTCTTGAGCTTTTTTATCTCTTCTAGAAGCTTCTCTCTCTCCAACCCTGTCAGCCGCTGAAGTTGCATCTGAAGTACTCCCTCAGCCTGCTTTCGGCTGAGTGCCAATTTCTCCATTAGGGCTTCCCTTGCCTCCTCAATGGACTTCGCTCCTCTTATTATCTTTATAGTCTCATCAAGATTTTCTATTGCTCTTTTTAATCCCTCCAGCAGATGTAATCTCTCCTGGCTCTTCCTCAAACGGTGCTCCGTTCTCCTCCTGACAACAACCCTTCTATGATCAAGAAAGTGTTTGAGGAGGTCCAACAAAGAGAGCATTTTTGGTTCATTGTCCACCAATGCTAGATTGATGATGGAATATGTAACCTCCAAATCTGTATGCGCATATAATCGTCTCAGAAGAATTTCTGGGTTGGCACCTCTTTCAAGCTCAATAACAACCCTCACACCCTCTTTATCCGATTCATCCCTCAAATCAACGATTCCTTCCAGTATCTTATTCTTTATCAATTCCGCCATCTTCTCCAGCATGTTGGCCTTGTTCACCTGATAGGGTATCTCTTCCACAATAATCCGGGGTCTTTTTCCCGTGGTCTCCACCCTCACCTTTGCTCTAACCTTTATCCTCCCCCTTCCGTTGAGGTACGCCTCTTTGAGCCCCACTGTCCCCCAAATAATGCCC
>JAGHBW010000227.1 GCA_021160765.1 Thermoplasmata archaeon | reverse complement strand
GCGAAAAGGGGGTATCCCGGAGTCTATAGATATTCCTGCACCAGTCAGGACAAGTGCAGGCCCCCTCTTCCTGATGACATCCGCTACCCTCCTCACTCCTTCATCTAAGTTCTCCTCCGCAAAGATCTCTGCCACGGCAATACCTCCTAAAGGTGTGGGGTTATCAGCACTCATAGGGTCAATCACTGCCAAGGCTCATCTGACCCTCTTCTCATCATTTAACCCCATTTTAATATTAGAATTTCTTCCTTATATACTCCACCGCTGACAGAAATATAGCAGCGCCGTCGCCCTCTTCTTGGGGAAGACCCTCTCTAGGCCACGTGGCGTGATTATACCTGAAGAAGACACGTTCAGGGTGGGGCATCATACCGAAGACGTTCCCAGTGGGGTTTGTTATTCCAGCAATATTCAGTATTGACCCATTGGGATTCCACGGATAACCTGCATAATCACCATCTCTGTTCACGTACCGGAAGGCTATCTGTTCGTTCTGTAGCATCTCGTCAAGTATAGAGTCACTTTCAACAACGAACTTTCCCTCCGCATGGGCCACTGGTATCTGAAGGACCTTATCCTGTGGAATGAGGTGTGTGAAGGCACTTTTTGGTCCTGCTGTGTGTTTCACTAACGTGGGCCGGCACTCAAATACCCCAGAGTCATTAGTTATGAGGGCTGCCTGCGGCCTCTCCGTTATGGTCTCTCCAATCCCCGGGAGAAGGCCGAGTTCCACAAGTATCTGAAAACCATTGCACACACCACCAATCAACCTCCCATCCTCCACAAACCTTTTAAGATCCTTTCCAAGGCTTGCTTTCATCCTAGCTGCGAAGATTGCACCTGCACGGATATAGTCCCCAGCTGAGAAGCCCCCGGGGATCATGATAATATGATAGTCCTCAAGGGTCCTTCTCTCCTCCGATGGTGCCCTTCCTTCAAGCTGTTTTATATGCACCATCTCTGGGCTAGCTCCAACTCGCTTAAAGCTCTCGTACATCTCCTGCTCGCAGTTGGTTCCCTCCATCCTCAGTATGCCAACATATACCTCCTCCGCCTTCATTCCACCACCCCCATTAAGCGGTAGATGCTCTCCCTCCACCTCTCCCTCAAATCCTCCACCGGCGCTTGAAGAAGAGTTCTCTTCCCTTCTCTGAATATTATTGAACCTCCACCCACCCTTCCCAGCTTTACCCAGGGGACGTTATGCCTTCCAAGTACCTCCTCAGCAACCTCCTCCATCCCCTCAGGCACCTCAATAATCCATCTGGTATTTGATTCTGAGAAGAGCTTTATATCTGACCGGAGACCATTAATTCCCGCAAGGTCAACCTCCGCACCCATTCCACCACCAAAGGCCATCTCTGCAAGTGCTACCGCAATGCCTCCCTCCGCCAGGTCATGGGAGCTCAAAATAACTCCCTTCTGGTTCAATTCCAGCATGGCGTTAATGCTCCTGCGGAGCAACTCCACATCCACCTTAGGTACAACACCTGCTCTGCTACCAAGCACTCTATAATAAAGTGATCCGCCCATTTCCTTATCCGTTCTGCCTATAAGATAAAGTGCACTCCCTTCCTTCTTCAGGTCCACTGTGGTTGCCTTCCTTATGTCTTCCACGATCCCAACGGCGAAGATAGTGGGGGTGGGCGGTACTGCACCGGCCTCGGATTCATTGTAAAGAGAGACGTTGCCCGAGACAAAGGGCACTCCTATTGCTCTAGCAACGTAGGCCATTCCCCTAGCCGCTTCTCTCAGATCGCCTAATCTCTCCGGTTTCTCCGGATTTCCAAAGTTCAGACAATCATTAAATGAGTGGGGTCTTGCACCAACAGATAGTAGGTTTCTGACAGCTTCATCAACTGCAGAGGCAGCCCCCCAATAAGGATCCATCTCTGTAAAGTAAGGATTTACATCTGTGGTAAGTGCCAGTCCCCGATATGAATCCTCAAGAGGTTTAAGAACAGTTGCATCACCGTGTGTAACCTGAACCACATCTCCCTGAAGGGGCTTAATAACAGTTCTTCCCCTAACCTCGTGGTCATACTGCCTCACAATCCACTCCTTACTAGCCACATTCGGGTCCGAGATCATTTTGAAAAATACCTCTGTGAGATCTTCAGGCATGCTAACATCGTCTTTCCTCACCTCTCTCTGGCGGAAGACTGCGAGATAAGGCCGGCAGTAAAGAGGTCCCTCTGTCTGAAAGAGAAGGTCCATGTCAAGTATCTTCTTGCCCTTCCAGTAAACTTTAATCCGCTTACCCTCAACAACCCTCCCAACAACTGTAGCCTCAACATCCCATTTGGAGAATATCTCCAGCACCCTCTTTACATTCTTCTCCTTGGCAGTGACCATCATCCTCTCCTGTGATTCAGAGACCCAAATCTCCCAAGGTGCCATATCTGGCTCCTTAAGCAATACCCTATCAAGTTCAATCTCCGCACCCAGACCAGCGGAGAGTACCATTTCCCCCGATACGCAGGAAAGTCCTCCTCCGCCAAGATCCTTCATACCCGTTATCAGCCCCTCTTCGTTTATCTCAAGCACGGAGTGCATCAGGGGTTCTTTGACTATTGGATCCCCGAGCTGGACAGCACCAACATCCCTCTCCTCAGACTCCTCAGTCAGATCGGCAGAGGCGAAGTTGACTCCATGGATACCGTCCCTCCCCGTTCTTCCCCCAGCCAGAATAAAGTAATCGCCCACACCACCCACACGAGAATGAACGATCTTCTCTTTTCTAACCATGCCTATACAGCCCACGTTC
>JAGHBW010000221.1 GCA_021160765.1 Thermoplasmata archaeon | reverse complement strand
GTGGATGGGTGCCCACCTGCATGGAGGCTATCTCCTCCGCCGTCATTCTACTCTGAATGATCGCTCCTATCACATTTATCATCTCACCAGCACTCCTGCCGGCGGAGAGCTGGGCGCCTATCAACCTCTTCCCATCCTTTGAGAATATAAGTTTTAATTTTACCTTCTCAGACCCTGGAAGGGATCCAGGATGATGATCCAGCGCCTCTATGTGAGAGACAAGGAGTTCAAAGCCTTCCCTTCTAGCCGCCCATTCGGGGAGCCCTGCTGAGGCAAAACCTCTTCCTCCCACATAGGTTGAGAATATATTTACCGTTCCGGTGTTCTGCTTCTGAATCTTCAATTCAAAGAGGTTTGCTCCTGCGATCCTGGCCTCTCTTGTACCCACAGATGCAAGGAATGTCTGAATGGGCTTCTGTGTGAAGAAACTCCTCCTCTCAGCACAGTCCCCCACAGCGAAGATGTCCTTCTCTGAGCTCCTCATGTATTCATCCACCCATATTCCCCCCCTCTCTCCGATCCTCAACCCAGCTCGCCTGGCGAGTTCTGTGTTCGGTAGAGCACCTGCGGCAACAATTACAACATCCGCTGGGATTACCGCTCCTCCCTCAAGTTCAACACCCTTGACCTTCTTCCCTTCTCTCACAACCCTTTTTGCCTTAACTCCAAGATGTATTTTAGCACCCTTTGCTTCAAGGATCTGCTGAACCTCTCCTGAGAAGTCGCCATCAAAGGTGAGCGGAAGGATTCTGTCCAGCATCTCCACAATGTGTACATTTTTCCCCGCTTCAAGGAGGTCGTCGGCCATCTCAACGCCTATAAATCCACCCCCTATTATGGCCACATCCACCGCTTCCATCACAGAACGGTGGAGCTCCCTTAAGTAATCAGCGTTCTTTTTAACGTAGAACACACCCTCTCCGTCAAGACCGTCAAGAGGCAGCCGTCTGGGAAGGGACCCAGTGGCTAACACAAGTTTGCTGTAGGTGTACTCTCCACCACTGGTTATGATTTTGTGAGCCTTGGTGTCTATCTCTTTGACCTCCTCAAGGAAGATGTCTATCCCTCTCTCCCTCAATCCTGCATCTGATGAGAGGTTCTTTTCCACACTCCCCAAGGTTGAGAAGATGTAGGGAATGCTACAGGGAACAACAATCTCTTTCTCCAGACGGAATACAGCAACACTTCTATCAGGATAGAAAAATTTAGAAGTACCTGCCGCAACAGAGCCTGTGGGTCCTCCTCCAATAACGATCACGTCGTAGTGTGTCATGTGGTAGAAAAATACTTCTCAATATATAAATTCAATTGCACTATGGAAAAAGAGAACTGGAAAGAGGGGATATCTTAAATATAAGTAGCTGTGTTAAGTGCAGATTTGTCATGTTTTTGAGAGTCGTTAAGACAAGGAAACTTTAAAAGGTCTCATTATCTTGACAGGCCATGGACTTTCCCATAGAGCACTATTCTGTGGAGGATGAAAAACTTCTCAAATCTATTCGGAGGTGGGAGGGGAGGAGGATACTTCTAAAGCTACCTGCAGCACTTCTAAGGCATTCTGCTGAGATATCCAAATATGTGGAGGGAATGACTGCCAAGGAGGTGGTTGTCTCCTCAAGGCCATCTTTTGGCGCATGCGACGTCTCACCTGCTGATCTTAATGGATTTTCTGGGGTTTTGGACCTTGGCCACACCCCCATGCCCTCTCTTTACCCTGCCTTTAAAGGCCGTTATCTGAGCGTTCCCTTAAGAAGGGTAGTGGATGAAGAAGGCATAGAAACAATCCTCCGCAGGATTCCCTTAAAACCCCCACTCTCCGTAGGCCTCCTGACCACTGCCCAGCACAGGACTCTGATACAACTTGCAAAAAATGTTCTTGAAGGCGAGGGTTTCAAAGTGTTCATTGGGAAGGGAGGTAAGAGGCTCTTCTTCCCCGGGCAGGTCCTTGGATGTGACCTTTCGGCGGCCAGAGCAGTTAAGGATCTGGTTGATCTTTTCCTATACATCGGAACAGGAGAGTTTCATCCCCGGGGAGTGATGCTTTCAACAGGAAAAAGAGTTTTAGTTCTTGACCCTGTGGGTGTGAGGTGGGGGGAGGTGGACGCTAATGAGAGGGAGAGATTTATCCGCAGAAGATACAGCACACTTCTTAAAGCCCGGGAGTTGTTGGACTCCGGGGAGCCCGTGGGGATATACATATCCTACCTAATTGGGCAGAGCAGGAGGAGATTGGCTGAAGAGCTAAAAGAGATGCTAGAGGAGAGAGGTATTGATGTGATTTTGATCACATCAGAGGTTCTAACCCCGGGGCAAGTCAGGGACCTCTCCCTCAAAGTTATAGTAAACACTGCCTGTCCACGGATAACCTTTGATGATTCTTCTGCATACAGCGAGGTGGGATGTATACTTCTCTCCCCCTGGGAGTTGGAAGCAGTGCTCTTTGGCTATCCACCCATAAATTACGTCTTAGATGAGTTTGAGTGAGACTCATCTGGACCATTTTCACTACCGAGATCAAACCTTCCATCCACAATCTGACCTGGCCTGCTTCTTTTTGTTATATCAACAAGACCCACTACGTTCTCCTGAAGTTCTGGAAGGTAGTGGAAGAGTATAAGCATCAAGATAAGCATAAGTCCCAGGGAGAGCCCCTTTCCTATGTAGTTGTGGGCGAAGTAGAAATCGTATATTCCCTCATAGGTAACGTAGATGATCCCAGCATTTCTGAATAAGTTTCCAATGTATATTGTCGGTAGCGTGATTAAATAAGCAATCTTTTTTCTCTTTCTATCCTCCATCAGGATAAGCTTCTCAATTGACCTTTTTTTAAATCCTTTTTTCAGTTCTTTAACCTTCCTTTTCGCCCATCCCAGCCACTCCTCCCTGTCCAGTTCTGTAGTGTAGATGGCTGCGAAGAATATGCCCAGAGCCTGAGCGGCGGTGCATGAGAAGACAAGAGAGATCGTTACGTTCGTTGAGACTGTTGTAAAGACGGGGACACCCCCCGTGGAGGTGTCCGGTATGGCCCTTGGAATCCATACCGGATACCCGAAGGCCGCCAGTATGGCAACGCTCTGAAAGGCCACAAACCAGATCAAAGCACCGCCCAAATAGGGGATGTACTTGAGGGAGAAGTAGATAAGCGAGGCATAAAACGTTGTTCTGTAGAGCCAGTTTAAGGATTTTGTATCCTCACCCCACTGATAATCCCGTATCATCCCCTCACCCATATACAAGTAGAAAACCACTCCAAGAAGTATAAGAACACCGTTCACAAGATCCCCCTGCCTGAGGAGGTAGTCTGGGGCGTGAAGTGCCCAGTAGAGGGAGAAAAGAAATCCACCTATGGAGAAAAATATCTTGTGTCTCTTATTTCCTCTTTTATATAGGAACTCCCCCCCACCCATCAGTATTAAGGATAGAACCACCAAGATGAGGGAGAGGTTCATTGCAACTCCTCACACATACGGGTCCTGTTCTGCGTGTGTTAGGCGCACTGCGCCCTTATTGGTTATGAGGAAATCATCTTCAATCCTGACCCCGCCCAGGCCAGGAATGTATATGCCAGGCTCTATCGTTATAACCATACCCTCTTTCTGCTCTCCCTTGGTGTTGGGTCTTATACCAAGGGGTTCTTCATGAACCTCAAGCCCAAGTCCGTGTCCCACCGAGTGCGGGTAATATTGTCCATAACCCTCTTTTTCAAAAAGTCTTCTTGGAGTTAGGTCAAGAACGTTTAACTTCTCCCCCACCTTCACCTTCCCCTCCGATTCGTGCTGCGCCCTCTGCACAAGATCGTATATCTCCCTTAACTTCTCTTCAACCTCCCCTACCAGAAACGTTCTGGTCATATCAGAGCAGTATCCACCCACTACAACACCGAAGTCGCAGATCACAGCATCACCCTTCTTCACAACCCTGTCCGTTGGATCGTGATGGGAGTATGCAGCGTGGGGGCCGGAGGCGATGATCGTCTCAAATGCGAAGTTTGAAACGCCCTTCTGGGACCTTAAATGGTGATTCAGCTCTCTGACGATGTCCAGCTCAGTTAATCCCGGGCGGATGAACTCCTTCAAAAACCTATATCCAGAATCAGCCACCGCTGCGGCCTTCTTCATGGCCTCAAGCTCCTCTCTGGATTTTATCTTCCTCATCTCAGTTATCGTGCTGTCTTTCATCACCTTCGTTCTCCGGGAGAGAAACCTCCCATCAGTGAGCATCACCTTGGGGCTCAGTTTTTTAATGTAATCCCTGACCCCCTCCACACCACTTCTGTAATCACATTTGAGCCCCGGGTAGGTGCAGAATGTCTTGACCTCATCCACCGCCGCCATCTCCCTCGCCCTGAACCCCTCAAGAGAAGACGTTATTCCTATCATCTCACCATCTTCAGTTATGAGAAGATGGGTTAGGGGGGGTTCTTTGGGAAAGGTGTGGCAGCAGAGATACCGTATGTTTGCCGGATTGGTGACCAAATAAAGAGAAGCCTCTTTCTCCTCCATGATCTCAATCAGTCTCTTCACTCTTTTTCTGTATGTGTTCTTAAACTTCAACGGGTTTTCCATAAACATTCCTCCTTATCTACTGAGAACCGGTAAACGAGAACCTCCTGGAGAGCAGTCTGGGGAGGGGCAATGGAAGGAAGGGATATCCCTCCATCTCCTCCTCTATGAGGTTCTGAAGATCTTCCAACTTCATCTCCTCCACCCTTCCGGTGCGGAACCGGACTGGAAGAAGACCGCTCTTCACCTCCTTCTCTCCAATCACTATGATCATATTCACCCACTCCCTTGACGCATCCCTTATCTTCCTTCCCACCTTCTCATCCCTGTCGTCTATATCCACTCTGGCCTGAAGTGCATCAGCGATCCTCTCACACACCTCCACATATTCAGAACTGACAGGGATCAATCTGACCTGGGTGGGAGCAAGCCATAGTGGTAGGGAGGGGTATTCCATCTTGTGTGCTTCTTCCAAAAGGGCGTATATCCACCTCTCTATAGAGCCTATAGAGCAGTGAACTATTATTGCCCCCCTCTCCCTCCCCTCACTATCTGTATATGTAATGCCATATCTTTCTGAGTCCTCTACGTCCAGCTGGACTGTTGATAACTGAAGGTTTCCCCCAACGGAGTCAATGGCCTGAAATTCCGATTTAATGACCCAGTAGTGTTTCATTCCGGAGAGAACGTCCACAAAGGCTTTCACACCGCTCTCCTTCACCAGGTCAACGATCCTCTCTCTGCTCTCCTCCCAGAACTCCTCCACAACCCTGAACACCACAGCGAACTCCACCCCAGTCTCCCTGGCCCTCTCAAGATAAAGATGGAAAATAGTCCTGAACTCCTCCCAGCCCATCTCCAGATCCTTTGCAAAGGAGTGGATGTCTGGCATGAGAAAGGCCCTGAGGCGCTTGAGACCCTTCAGCTCACCTCTCTTCTCAAGACGAAAACTTCTGGAAAACTCATACATCCTTACAGGCAAGCTCCTTATTGAGAGTATTGCCTCCGACATCATTCTGAAAAGGCCGAAGTCGGACGCAAATCTAAGCACAAAGGGGGTTCGGTCTGTGCCATACACAACGTAATGCCTCTCATGGAATGACTCGGTCTGACCTCGTATGTCCTCCCTCTCCCAGGAGTATATAAGGGGGGTTGAAATCTCAAGGGCACCCAGGTCCCTGGCCATCTCGTCAGACCACTCTTTCAACGTGTTTATGAGGAATGTCCCTTTGGGATAGAAGCGAAAGTGGCCAGAGTCCGACGCCTCCTCGTAATCTGCGATCTCAAGGCGAACCATGCTCTTTATGGATGGGGGCTCCTTTCCGGGCTTCACCCCCTTCTCCTCTGAGAGGATGTATTTCAACATCGTGGGATCCTGGGCAACGATTGGATTCTCTGAGATGTCCCCCTCTATATCAACCTCATGAACCTTTCCACCTTCATCAAGAATGAAGTATCTGTGGGATATCAAAGCGGTTATATCCTCTCTCTTCTTTGTTACACCCTTGCCTGGTATTATCTCTCTGAAGGCTTCGGAGAGTGGGTGGCCCTTGACGTGAAGTCTGAAGCTTTTGTACCACCCGAAGGGTACCCTGTGCACCTCCATTTTGTCCGCAAGGGTTTTATGAAGGCTCTTTAAAAGATCAAGGGATTCTGCGGGTGGGGCCAGATTGGAAGAAAGGTGTGCATAAGGGTAGATAACCACTCTTTCGGCGGAGACCTCTGCAACCTGTTTCAGAATCTCAGCAGTTGCTGTTTGCAGAACCCCGGGGTCCCCCGCATCCCCCTCCTCAACTGAGATGAAAACTACCAGTGCTTCATCCCACTTTTCACCCTCCTCTGAGATTTCCTCTGCCACCTTCGTCGCTTTCTCCGTAATACTGTATTCTATTTCAGAAACGTGGAGCATGAGCATTTTCATCTTTTCACCTTCAGAGCGGGCGAGGAGGGAATAAGCACCAACCTATTTAGGATTTTATAATTGCCTCCACCGCACCCTTAATATACGCCAGAAGGAGAGTCTGCCTTGCCTCCAACGCCATCTCCGCCCTCTCCACCATATCCCGTAGGAACTTCTCTTTAATTCCTCCCACCGGTATTATCTCTTTCAACATTTTTAGATCCTCTCCACCTTCCTCTCTCCTTTCCATTCCCCTCTCGCTGTGGATGGCCATAACCCCCTCAAGCCTCCTCATGAGGAGATACGACAAGAAGTACTCCTCCCGATTGTAAAGTTCAACTGCCCTGGGAAGCACAATCTCAACTGCGTAAAGGTATAGGGGAAGTTTGATCCACCTCGGGGCAAGGCTGTAAATTGACCTGAAATATCCCCTGGATATCTCCTTAAAAAGGGATTTGAGCTCCTTCGCTGCCTTGGTAGCTTTGTTCAAGGCCTTTCTCATATCCCCGTAGTATTTTGCAAGGTCCATGGAGGAGTCCAGAGGCTTCTCTTCAACCTTTTTCAGTAACTTTAAACTTTTTTTGAGGTCAATTTCAAGGGGTGAACCAGCCCCCTTAACCTCCCATAGGCCAACTCTAACATCCACCGTGGTATTGAGGATGTCGCTCAGCTTTTTCTTAACCCTCCCGGGGAGCTCCTCACTTAAACCCCTCATCACCTCATCCAGACGATCTTTGAGCTTCAGCATGTCCCCTTCGGAATATAGCATTACCAGCTCCTCTTTAAGACCTGCATATCTTTTTTGATCTTCCGGAAAGAGAGCCTCAAATATGTTCAAAAGGTTCATAGCCTCCTGATACGGCCTCTCTACAGACCCCTTCATCCTGCTCTCCACGTATTTGGAGACGCTTCCGTAAAGCTTTTCCGCAGCCTCTAAAGCAATATCCTCTCTTCCCTCTTTAAGCTCTTTTTTGATGCTTCCCAGATAGCTTGAAAACTTTCTCCGCTCCTCCTCATCCTCTACGCCTACCAGCTTTAAGGTTATCTTCCTGATAAACTCCTGTGTTTTCGCTATCCTCTCTCTCCTGCTCTTCACCCTCTCTAAATCATCTCTCAGCAGTGATAGGTGGTTTTCTGCATTCTCAATGCCCTCTCTCGTTCCCTTGGAGAGCTCCTGGCGGATGACGTCCATACGTTCTTTAAGCTCCCTCACCGCCCCCTCAAGTTCAGGATAGCGGTTGAGCTCGTCAATCTCGCTTTTGATGTGCATAAGGTCTCTGGTGATATTCTGGGTTTTGCGGTTGAGGTATAGGCTTTTTATCTCGCTTAAAAGCCTCTGGCCTATATTATACGCAGTAGCCAGATTCTGTGTTAAAAAATGCTTCACTGCAGTGTTCATCCTGTTTCTAAAATCGGTAAGCTTCTCCTCTTCAAATATCTCAGGCTCCTTTTCAAGAGCGTCTAAATAGTCCTGAACCCTGTCCAGAAGGGTGTGGGTTCTCATCTCAAGGGTGTATTCCAGCTTTTTCTTAAGGGCACTGTTGATCTCATCGCACAGGCGCATTGCCCGGAAATACCTGCCCTCCGTGTACGCCCTTTTAGCCCTCTCAAGTTTCTCTGTGAGGGCGTTGTCCACCTCCTTCTCACCCTTAAGTAACCTCTCAGTGGCCTGCAGCTTCGCCTCCGCTTTCTTTTTCAGATCCAGGATCTCTCCAGCCAGATCCCCCTCCGCAATCACCTCTGTAGCCACACCACCTTCTTCACTCAACTCCTTTTTAAGAAGCCTGTTTTTAATCTCACTTAATCTGTTTTGTACATCCACATCCTTTACGTCAAGCTGTTCTACAATCTTAAGGAAGTCCAGGGCGTCTTCAACCGCCCCCTTTTCTATCTTAAGGTCAGCGAAATCAAGCAATCTCTGAGCCAGCTCTTTTATCTCTTCTGGGACACCCTCCTCCACCATCACCTCTATGTAGGGTTCCTCAACAACAGCATCCAAGGCTGAGTCTGGATAGGACTCAAGCACATTGGCATCCTTGCTTATGATCTCCTCAACCTTGACTGAGGCGTCATCAGCCTTACGGCTAACACTTTCCAGTTTTACGTCAATCTCCTCAATCTCCTTCTCAGCTTCCTGAAGCTTGTTCAGAAGCTGCTGAAGGTCGTCAAGGGAGTCCTCCTGTGCTTCCTCTTTCGGCATAGTTCATCTCCGTATAAAGATACCGTGTTCACGAAAGAGTTTCAAGATATAAATAAAATTTTGCAAGAAATGGAGCATCAGAGCACCGGCACCGACCTCTGCCGTGGTCCGACAACGCCGGGTTGTAGTACGAAGAAGGTACGAAGCAATCGCCAGTGAATCCTATAGAGGTACGAAGCGGTTGGGGGCTGAGCAGAAACCCTTATATACCGGTCCGCCATTTACCTTACTTGCAAAGTAAGGTAAATGGCGGACCGGTATATAAGGGTTTCTG
>JAGHBW010000113.1 GCA_021160765.1 Thermoplasmata archaeon | reverse complement strand
GGTCCGTTTTATGTTGAGATCGAGTCTAGACTTTTTTTCGATGCCATTCAAACGTCTCCCATAATCTTCGGGGCTAGGGGGGACAGGCCCCGGGACACAGAGGCCCTCTCCAGGGTTGTTATGGCCATCTCCCATTTTATGGATCTGTTTGACGAGGTGGCGGAGATGGACATCAACCCGCTCTTCGTGATGGGGAGGGGTGATGGGGCTGTGGCAGTAGATGGAAGAATCACTCTTAAGGTGAGGTGATAACATGGAGAAGAAAAGGTATGTAGTGACCTCAACGAGGTCTGCCAGCGGAAAGACCGCCATAACGGCCGCACTGGCTCTTATGAGACCCTCCACTTCCGGGTATTTCAAGCCCATAGCTGATAGGCTGGAGGATGAGAAGCATCTAGTTGACAGGGACTGTTCTCTTATGAAGGAGATACTCTCACTTGAGGCTCCGCTGGAGATGATGAGCGTTGTTAGGGATTACCCGGGCCTCTTCCGGGATAGGACCAGAGAGGAGTTCCCGGATAAAATAAAGGAGCGCCTAGCGCTACAGGAGGATAGGGAGATTATGTTCATTGAGAGTGGGAGAAACTACTCCTACGGCGCCTACGTTGGACTTGACGCACTGACGCTCTCCAGATTGACCGACTCAAGGATCATACTCGTTGCAGATGGGGACGTGGGAATGCTGGAGGACAAGACCATTGTTGCACACGCCTATTTCACCTCTCAGGGAGCGGATGTTGTAGGGGTCATTCTGAACAAGGTGAGGGAGGAGGATCTTGGATATCTAGATAACGTTACCACACCCGCCCTTGAGAGGAGGGGGATTGAGATCCTTGGGACTGTGCCCTACATTGAGGAGATCTCCCGCCTAACGGTGAGGGACATAGCCAGAGAGCTGAACGCCAAGGTTATCGGCGGGGAGGGTGGGCTGGACAACGTGGTGGAGGACATCTTCATAGGTGCAATGAGCGTGACAACAGCTATGAAAAACCCCCTCTTCTGGAGGAAAAGGAAGGTTATAATTACCGGAGGTGACCGGGTGGATATGCAGCTGGCGGCCTTTGAATCTGATACCTCCGCCCTTATCCTAACTGGGAACATCTTCCCGGAGCCGCAGGTTGTGGCGAAGGCGGATTCAATTTCCGTTCCGCTTCTCCTGGTCCCCGGGGACACCTTCACCGTTGCCAAAAGGGTTGAGAGAATCTCCCCACAACTAAAACTTGATGAGAAAAGTAAAGGGTTGCTTGAAAGAACAATAACGGAGAACGTAGAGGTGGAGAAGATCTTCGGTCAGTGAGTTGCTGATCTCCAGCTCCTCCTCTCCTCCATGAATATATAGGTGTCTCCTACGAGCCCTGCCGCCATACCAGCACCCAGGGCGGCATACAGGGGAGAGGGTTCTATAAAGAGAAAATATACTGTAAAGAAGAGCCCTGTGAGAAAGAGGGTGCTGAAGAAAAGGAGCAGATGAAACAGATACTTCTCATATCTAGAACTCATCCATTACACCCGGAACTAGTGCGTGTGAGGGAAGAAGGCAAAGTGTATTTGATTTGTGAGTATATAAAGTTTTCCCGCCAATATGCTCCGATTTTTTCATGCTCCCCCGTCCGTTTGCTCATCCTCCGTTCTGAATAGGTGAAAGGAAGATAAGTTTAAAGTTCCTGAGCGTATTTATCCCTCTGGTGTTTCTATGAGGGGTTTTTTTGCTGCGGCTATAGTTTTGTTTTTAATATCGCCCCTTACAGGAATGTGGACCACAGGGGGTGAGGGCGTAGCGTTCACCAGGGGGACCCATCTCATTGAAAACGACCTATATATTGATGAGGACACCACTTATGAAAACTGCGAGATCCTTGTAAACTCCTCCGAGTCAAAACCCATCACCATACAGATCAACAGCACTGCTACATTATATCTTAAAAACGTAACCATAAACTCCCCCCAAGGATGGTTCAGTATTATCGCCTACGGGAGGATCGTTATTATAAATTCCACCGTTGAGCACATCGGGAGGGGGAGGGGGATCTCCCTCTCCATTTACAGCGATAACAGCTACCTTTACAACGTCTCCTTTACTGACTTCACGAGTGCCGTCACCGTTTATGGTGCCAACAACGTTACAATAGAGAGTTGCCATTTCGCCAAGTTAAACCCCCCTGTGGTGTCTCCCAAGCTCCACACCCCTGACATTGCACTCCAGATCCTTACGGCTGCCAACTGTACCGTGAAGAACACCACCTTCTACGGGTTAAAGGGAGGCAAGGGCGTTGTGGATCCCGATACCAATATTGCCTTAGACGGAAACCACGTTGTTGGAATTTACATAGGGAGTTCTCTAAACATCTCTTTAGAGAACTGCACCCTGTCAAAGATTGTGGGTGGAAAGGGTGCTCCTCCCACCTCTATCTCTAAAGGCGGTGATGGTGGTTCCGCCACAGGAGTGGAGGTCTCACACTCCGCCAAGGTTGTCCTGCAGAACGTCACCGTAGGGCAGGTGGTGGGAGGAGATGGGGGGTCCGGCATGGGCAAGAGGATGGG